>JBKBXK010000070.1:0-8960 GCA_046314095.1 Thermaurantiacus sp.
CGGTCCGGAATCCGCGGCTGCCTGCAGGGCGCGCTGCACCTGCAGGCCGCGGGCCGCCTCGATTCCCAGGGCAACGAAGCCGAGCACGAGGGCAAGGCTGAACGCGGTCAGGATCGCGGTGCTGCCGCGCCGGTCGGCGAGGAGGCCACTGGCGCAGCTCATGCCGGCACGTTCGCGCAGGCTGCTGCGGACATGCTGATCCCGGTTCCGGGAACCGGAAGGAGGAGCGGCTGGTAAGGAAGGGCGACGGCAATGTTCAGGCCGCATGCCGCCGGTGTGAGTTGGAGCGCGCCGCGCGGGATCGACATTGGCGCAGCAAGGGCTTTGGTGCGGGCCTCTGCATGTGCCGCCAGCCCGGTGGCGCTCTGGCACTCGGTGCGACCAAGCTCCGCACAGCGGGCGGCGTCGGCGATCGCTGCGCGGAGGGCGGCAGAGACAAACATCAGACGCCCTGCCTCCATGCCCGCGAACAGGAGGAGAAAGAGCAGCGGCGCCACCAGCGCGAACTCGAGGGCGGTGGCCCCTCGCTCCGCGTCGCGCGGAGCCTTCGACGGCAGGTCGCTCATCCCAGCCTGGCCAGGGCGCGCCCTTCAACCTCGGCCGGCATCAGCATGCCGGGCCACGCCACCAGCCGCGGCACGGAACCCCTGACATGCACCTCGACATAGGGTGCGAACGGGATGCCGCTTCCGCATCCCTGCTGGTTCGGCTCGGCCCGGAGCCCGCCACATCCCCAGAACAGCCGGACTTCGCCGGTTGTTGCCTGCGGCAGGATCACCAACTGGTCGATGCCCGGCAAAAGCTGTGCGCTGCCACCGCCCCCCTCGGAGTTCGGCGGCGGAACATTTGCGCCTGCATTGCCGCTGCCGCCGATGCCGGGAGGCAGCAGGTGCAATCGCGCGACAGCGCTTGCGGCGGCCTGGGCGACTGTCTGCACCTCGAACGCGCGTCTTGCTGTTGCCGCAGCATCGAAGGTGGCAAGGATCAAGGCGGCGATCACTGGCATGACGAGCGCGAGCTCCACGGCTGCAAGCCCCCGCTCGCCAACGGGGGATGGCCCGGCCCTATCAGATGATGGCTGCATCAATGGCTGCTGCCCGTTCATGTCCTGACGCCCATTACGGCCGACGGCGCGTGAGCTTGCGCCGGGTCGGCCCGGTTTCTAGGTTTTCGCTGCCGGGCGGGAGTGCAACCCATGACTGAAGGCGTTTCCCGAACCATCGAGCGCCCTTCTGGCGGAGAGCTGCACGGGCAGGCGCGCGCACTTTCGCGCATGCGGCTGCTTCATCGCGCGCCGGAGCCAGAGGTTCTTCAGGGGCTCCTGCCCGATGCCCAGCTTTCCGATGCCGCAAGGGCGCGCGTGGTTGCGCGGGCGCGAAGGCTGATTGCAGACATTCGGTCTGCCACCGACAGCAATTGGGTGAGCCGGTTTCTTGCCCGCTACCGGCTGGACAGCGAAGAGGGGGTCGCCCTTCTGAGCCTCGCCGAGGCGTTTCTGCGCGTCCCGGATGCCCTGACCGCAGACCTTCTCATCCGCGACCGCATTGGCAGCGCGGACTGGGATGCCGAAGACCCTGGCGGAGACGCTCTCATCCGTTCCGCAACATGGGGCCTTGTCATCACCCGCGCGCTCGCCCGCGAGAGCGAGTCGCCGAGCGCGTTGAAGCGGTTGGTGGCACGGGCCGGCGAGCCCTTCGTCCGCACCGGGGTTGCTGCGGCGATGAAGCTGATGGCGCGGGTCTTCGTGATGGGCCGTACCATCGAGGAGGCACTCGAACGGGCGCGGACATCCGAGTTTCGGCCCTTTGCCGTGTCGTTCGACATGCTGGGCGAGGCCGCGCGGACCAGGCCCGATGCCGAGCGCTATTTTTCCGCCTATGCGCAGGCTATCGCGGCGGTCGGGCGCGAGGGGTCGCCGCGCGGTCACAGTGTGTCGGTGAAGCTGTCGGCGCTGCACCCGCGCTACGAGACGGCGCACGCGGGGTCTGCGGTCCCTGCGCTTGTCGAGATGGTGCGGGAGCTGGCCGCGCTGGCCGCCGCCGAGGGGGTGCGGCTGACCATCGATGCCGAGGAGCAGGATCGACTGCTTCTGTCGCTCGACATCATCGATGCGGTTGCGCGGGCTCCCGGCCTTTCGGGATGGGACGGGCTGGGCATGGCTGTGCAGGCCTATGGCAAGCGCGCTCGGCCGCTCATCGACTGGGCCAAGGATCTTGCCGAGGCAAGCGGTCGGCGCATCGGCGTGCGGCTGGTCAAGGGCGCCTATTGGGACACGGAGGTGAAGCGCACCCAGGAGGCCGGGCTCGACGGCTATGCGCTGTTCACCCGCAAGGCGGCGACCGACGTCTCCTACCTGGCGTGCGCGCGGGCGATGCTGGAGGCGCCGCGCATCTATGCGGCGTTTGGAAGCCACAATGCCCTGACGGTGGCGACCATCGTGGAGTGGGCCGCCCACATGCGGGGGCCGTCGTTCCGCGACTTCGAGTTCCAGCGCCTGCACGGCATGGGCGATGGGCTCTACGAGCGGTTGGTCACCGAGGACGGGTATCGCTGCCGCCTCTATGCGCCGGTTGGCGGCCATCGCGACCTTCTCGCCTATCTCGTCCGACGTCTCCTCGAAAACGGCGCAAACTCGTCGTTCGTGCACCAGCTCGCCGACCCGAGGGTGGGGGAGGTCGCGTTGCTCGCAGACCCGGCCGAGAAGGTCGCGCGCACCGGCGGAACGCCACATCCCTCCATTCCCATGCCGGCAGACCTGTTCCAGCCTGAGCGCGGCAACTCCCGGGGGATAGACCTCGGCGACCGCGAGACCCTCGCTGCAACGAGCGATGCCGTCGAAAGGGCGCGCAAGGGCCGCTTTCGCGCGGCCCCCCTGGTTTCCGGCAAGACGCGAGGGGACGATCAACATGCAGTGCGAAACCCGGCAGACCCTGGGGACAGAATTGGAACCGTTATCGAAAGCGGTGCGGGGGATGTCGAGGCGGCGCTTGCCGCTGCCGCTGCTGCGCACCGGGGCTGGGACGCCGCTGGTGTAGAGGTGCGGGCCAAGGCGCTTGAACGCCTTGCGGATCGGCTGGAGGCCGACACCACTGCGCTTCTGGCGCTGTTGCAGGCCGAGGCCGGCAAGACCCTGCCCGATGCCCTCGCCGAGGTGCGCGAGGCCGTGGATTTCTGTCGCTATTATGCAGCGCAGGCCCGCCCGATGATGGCGCCGCAGCGTCTTCCCGGCCCGACCGGTGAGGAGAACCGTCTCGCCCTCCATGGCCGAGGAATCTGGGCGACAATTGCGCCGTGGAATTTTCCGCTCGCCATTTTCCTCGGCCAGACGGTCGCGGCGCTGGTGACGGGCAACAGCGTGGTCGCGAAGCCCGCCCCGCAGACACCATTGGTAGCGGCGCGTGCTATCGCCCACGCCCATGCCGCGGGCGTTCCCCCAAGCGTGCTGCACCTGCTGCCGGGCGGAGGCGATGTCGGGGCGGCGCTGGTGGCAGACGGGCGGGTCGCAGGCGTGGCGTTCACCGGCTCCACGGCCACCGCGCGGCGGATCGCCCGCGCGCTGCTGGACGACGACAGGAGGCCGATCGTGCCGCTGATCGCCGAGACGGGCGGACTCAACGCCATGATTGTCGATTCCACGGCGCTCCCCGAACAGGTGGTGCAGGATGTCGTCACCTCGGCGTTCCGCTCGGCGGGCCAGCGCTGCTCGGCGCTGCGGTTGCTCCTGCTCCAGGAGGATGTGGCAGACCCGATTCTCGAAATGCTGAAGGGCGCGATGGACTGCCTCGTGCTCGGGGATCCGCGCCGTTCAGAGACCGACGTCGGGCCGGTCATCGACAAGGCCTCGCGGGATCGGCTGCTGGCCTATCTGGAGACCCAGCGCGGACGCACCGTCCACAGGCTTGCAGCGCCTGAAGTAGGCTGGTTTGTGCCGCCATGCATCGTTCGCCTCAAGGCGATTTCCGACCTGCGCGAGGAATGGTTTGGCCCGATCCTCCACGTGGCGACCTGGAAGGCGGGCACATTGGCGGAAACCGTTGAGGAGATCACAGCGAGCGGGTTCGGCCTCACCATGGGGCTGCACAGCCGGATCGCGGCGGCGGCTGAAGAGGTGGAGGCCCGTGCGCGGGTCGGCAATCTTTACGTCAATCGGGCGATGATCGGGGCAGTGGTTGGCTCCCAGCCCTTTGGCGGCGAAGGGCTGTCGGGCACCGGGCCGAAGGCCGGCGGACCTCATTATCTGCCCCGCTTCTGCCTCGAGCGCGCCATCAGCATCGACACGACCTCGGCCGGTGGCAACGCCAGCCTGCTTTCGATCGAGGACTGAGTTCAGAAGGGAAAGGTGACGTCGCGCGGGAAACCGAACATCCAGCTCCGATAGTCCCGATAACATACGCCGAAGTGGAAGGAGCTGAGCGTCCAGTAGGTGAGCAGGAAGCCGAGCCCGAGCCATGGGCCGATCGTGAACAGCGGTCTGAGCGGGCCAAGCCGAAGATAAGGTATGCGCGCGAACAGCATCGCCTGAATCGGTATCATGTAGTAGCCGATGCGGTCACCAATCACGCTCGACAACTGCACCACGCCGAACAGGGCGACCATGATGCCTGCGCCGATGGTCGCGAACCGCACGTCCGCTGGAAACTGCTGGTTCCATGGCCGTCGCATCATCACGAAGAAGAACAGGCCTGTGAGGCTGAGGACTGCCACGCGATAGACTGCCCCATAGGCCTCGAGCCCGCTGTCAAGATAGCGGTCCCGCGCAATCTCGGCGAGTTCGCCTGAAAGCAGCACAAGGCCGCCAGGCAAAGCCAGCACGGCTGCCGCAAGGATCCGCCCGGGCGTCAGCCGTCCGCGCACCAGCGGCGCCAGCAGAATGAACAGCGCCGCACTGGCATGGAACAGGGCGGCAACCGCCGTCAGCGCGATGAAGCGGAACAGCCTGGCGTCCATGAACGCGCAGAAGGCCATGCACATCACGCCGATGGCGCAAGCCTGGCGAAGCGCCGACATCGGCATCTGGATGACCAGGACCGGAAACAGCAGGATCAGAAACGCCAGCGGGTCGGGCTGGCGCTGGGCAAGCATGTGAATGCCGGTGAAGAAAATCAGTGCCGTGCCCACGTTGATCCACGGATAGGGCAGGCCAAGAACATGCACGGCTTCCAGAAGCGTCCACCAGGCCGGGTCCCGCGCTTCCAGCGTCTCTGCAAAGCCTCCGTCCCTCTGCAGGTCGAACTGGTTCAGATAGCCTGACCAGTCGCAGCCGATCTCGAAGCGAAAGGCCACGAACAGGAACAGAAACAACAGCACCAGCCAGTAGATCTGTCGCTGCAGGCCCGGTTGCCCGGCGAGCGTCAGCCGCAGCCCACCCAGCAGCAGATAGACCCAGGAGTAGAGAGTCACGCCCGAGACCGTTCCCGGGGGAGCAGGGAGGACAGGAGCTTGACCAGACGCGGCCCGGTTACCTGGAGGCAATACTCCCGTTCCACCAGGCGGCGGCCCTCGGCGCCGAGCCGGGCGCGCAGCGCCGGATCCGCAAGCAGACGCGAGAGCGCGGCCTCCCACTCCTGCTCCGACGTGGCAAGAAAACCCGTTACGCCGTCGATTGCAAGTCGACTGTTCACACCGATCGGTGAAGCAACCACGGGCAGGCCGCAGGCCATGTACTGCACCAGCTTGTAGCCGCATTTCCCCCTTGACCAGGGCGTGTCATCAAGCGGCATGATGCCGATGTCCATGCCCTGCAGGAGCGCCACCTCGTCCTCCTCGGACCAGGGGAGATACTCGAAGGGGCTCGACTGCTCGGCCGAGGCGCTGGCCCCGACGACTCGGATGACCGCCCCTTGCGCGCTGGCGACGCGCTCGAGCATGGCCCGCATCGGCTGGCCAAACCGCTGCCACGTTTCGGGCGTCCCGATCCAGCCGATCCGGAGCCGGCCATCGTCTGAGGGCCGATGCATCGTGTGATAGAGGTCAAGGTCAATGACGGTCGGCAGGTGCTCGACCCGCCGCGCCCCTGCCTCGCGCGCGCGGTCGGCGAGATAGGCATTGCCGGCGAGAATCATGTCCGCGCGCGCCATCACCCCGTCGATTTTCCGGCCGAGCAGGGCTCGGACCATTCCCGAGGCGTGCATGTCGTAGCGGTGGAAGAGGGCGTCGTCATAGTCGACAACCAGACGTTGCGCATGCCGCAACGCGATCTTCTCGACCCGCCAGGGAACGAACGGCAGGGCCTCCTTTTCGAGCAACACAAGATCGAAGTCGCATGCCGCGCGCAGGCGTTGCAGCCGTTGTCCGAGGTAGGAGGCATAGCGCAGCCCGATCGCCTCGCCGCGATAGACCATCTCGAGATACGCGTCGTCGAACAGGCTGTGGAGGGCAATCTCGAACCCGGCACGTTCCAGATAGGGTCGATATTGAAGCGACCTGAGGCGCGTGGATGCGCCCTTGCTGCTGTAGCGCGGCAGCAACAGCAGCCGCCGGGGCGGATCGCCCTCGCTCATGTCCCCCGAAAGACGCCGGGTTCGGCGCCTCTGCCCGGAGCGGCCAGTGCGAGCAACTCGTGGCGAGGCCTGTGGCGGTCTGTCCACATCCCGGCAGCGGTTGCGGGCGTCTGCAATCTTTGTCCAGCACCAAAGCATCCTGTGCCAAGGAATCGCACGGCGGGCTCAGAGCCTCAGGTCGCTCGCATCCTTCGGCAACAGATGCTTGAGGTCGAACAGCACGCTAGGGTCGCGCCCGAAGGCGCGGATGCGATTGGCGCCGAGGTCTCGAAAGCTGTCATGGCCAACGGCGAGGACCAACCCGTCGTAGGCGCCGGCATCCGGAACGGGCACCAGCCGCAATCCATATTCCGCCAGAGCTTCCCCGGCGTCGGCGAGCGGATCGTGCACGTCGACCACAACGCCATAGTCCTCGAGCTCGCGCACCACGTCGATGACCCGTGTGTTGCGAAGGTCCGGGCAGTTCTCCTTGAAGGTCAGGCCGAGCACCAGCACCCGAGAGCCTTCGACATGGATGCGCCGTCGCAGCATCGCCTTCACCATCCGCGCTGCAACCCAGGCGCCCATCCCGTCGTTCAGTCGCCGCCCGGCAAGAATGATCTGCGGATGATAGCCGAGCTGCTCGGCCTTGTGGGTGAGATAATAGGGATCGACGCCGATGCAGTGCCCGCCCACGAGCCCGGGTCGGAACGGCAGGAAGTTCCACTTTGTGCCGGCCGCGCGCAGCACGGCTTCCGTGTCGATACCCATGCGGTCAAAGATGATTGCAAGCTCGTTTACCAGCGCGATGTTGAGATCCCGCTGGGTGTTTTCAATCACCTTTGCCGCTTCGGCGACGCGGATGCTTTCTGCGCGATGTGTCCCGGCGGTGATGATGCCCGCATAGAGGCTGTCGACAAATGATGCTGCGTCGGGAGACGATCCGGACGTGACCTTGGTGATCGTCTGCAGCCGACGTGCCGGATCGCCCGGATTGATGCGTTCCGGCGAATAGCCGACGGAAAAGTCCCGGTTGAGCCGCAGGCCCGAAACCCGCTCGAGCACCGGCACGCAATCCTCCTCGGTCGCTCCGGGGTAAACAGTCGACTCGTAGATCACGACATCGCCGCGCTTCAGCACTCCGCCCACGGTTTCCGAAGCCGACACCAGCGGTCGCAGGTCCGGCCGGCGATCGCCGTCGATTGGCGTCGGCACCGTCACGATGAACAGGTTGCAGTCAGCAAGTCGCGTCGGGTCCGCGGTGAGTTCCAGCCGGTCGGCTATCGCGGCGAGCTCTGCCGCGGGCACTTCGCGGGTGCGATCATGCCCGTCGGCCAGTTCGGCGATCCGCTCGCCCTTGATATCGAAGCCCAGCACCTGCCGCCGCTCGGCAAAGGCGACCGCGAGTGGCAGCCCCACATACCCAAGCCCGATGACCGCAAGGCGAATCTCGTCTGGCGCGGGAAGCGGTGCGCCGGCCACGGCACTCACTTTCCGTAGTGCTGGCGAAACCAGCTGACAAACGCCCGGATGCCCTGCCGAAAGTCGGTTGCCGGGCGCTCACCGGTCAGCGTTTCCAGAAGCGTGGCATCAGCCCATGTTGCCGGCACGTCGCCCATCTGCATCGGCATGTAGTTGCGGACTGCCTTGCGCTCCAGCGCCTCTTCGATGGCATCCACGAAATCGAGCAGTCGGACCTTCTCCGAATTGCCGATATTGACGATCCGGAATGGCGCAACCGGCGAGAGACTGTCTCCCTCCGCAATGCTGCCGCAGTCGGCCGGGCGTGCCGGAACTGCATCGATGAGCCGACGGATTCCCTCCACGAGGTCATCGACGTAGGTAAAGTCCCGATACATGTCTCCATTGTTGTAGATGTCGATCGGCCGGCCATCCAGGATCGCATCGACGAACTTGAACAGTGCCAGATCCGGCCGCCCCCAAGGCCCGTAGACGGTGAAGAAGCGGAACATGGTGGTCGGAATGTTCCAGAGATGCGCATGGGCGTGCGCCATGGATTCCGTGGCCTTCTTGGTGGCCGCGTAGATGGTGAGCTGGGTGTCGGCCTTGTCGGTCTCCCGGAATGGCATGTCCTCGTTCGCGCCATAGACCGACGAGGTGGAGGCCATCAGCAGGTGGCCGACGCCAAGCGCCTTGGCCACCTCCATCACGTTGAAGGTGCCGACCACGTTGGCATCGATGTAGGCGCGCGGATTCTCGAGACTGTAGCGCACGCCGGCCTGGGCGGCGAGGTGAACGAGAATGTCCGGCCCAAAATCTCCGGCTACGCGGTGGAGCGTCGCGTCGTCCTCGAGCATCGCTTCGGTGCAGCTGAACTGCGGGTGTTCCAGCAGCATTGCGTGCCGCGCGCGCTTCAGTGCCGGATCGTAATAGTCAGTCATCCCGTCATATCCGTGCACGCGCCAGCCCTGATCCAGCAACAGTCGTGCAAGGTGGTAACCGATGAACCCGGCGGTTCCG
>JBKBXK010000070.1:8970-9250 GCA_046314095.1 Thermaurantiacus sp.
GGTGATGAAGATCTGTCGCATGAACTCCCCATGAGAAAGGCAAAAGCGCCTGCGGGACTGTGGCGCCGGGTGCTGGCTGGCCAGGGCAAACCTCAATGCGCGGCTGGCGTCGGACGCGTGCGGCTCTGCCTTGCAGCGGCCGCTAAGGCAAGTGCGACAGGGTTTGCCTGTGAACAGCGACCGCACTAGGGCCGCCGCGATGCGCATTGCCTTCCTGCTGCCGGATTTGCGCATGGGGGGTGCCGAGCGCGCTACGGTGGACCTGGTGCGCGCCATCGCC
>JBKBXK010000071.1:0-9247 GCA_046314095.1 Thermaurantiacus sp.
TGAAGCTGATCGTGGACCTGATGTATGAAGGCGGGATTGCCAACATGCGCTACTCCATCAGCAACACCGCCGAATATGGCGACTATTCCACCGGCCCGCGCATCATCACCGAAGAAACCAAAGCAGAGATGAGGCGGGTGCTGAAGGACATCCAGGAGGGCCGCTTCGTCGCCGACTTCATTGCCGACAACCGCGCCGGCAACCCGCGCCTGAAAGCGAAGCGCAAGCTGCAGGAAGCCCATCCCATCGAGGATGTGGGAGGGCGGCTGCGCGCGATGATGCCCTGGATTTCCCAGAACAAGCTGGTCGACAAGGCGCGAAACTAGTCCAGCGGAAAGCCGGAGAATGGCTTGGTCGGGTGCATTGCAACCGACGAGGTCACGCGCGCGATCGGGCTGTCCGTGCCGGTCCAGCTCGCCGTCAGCGCCCGCCATTCGGCCATGGAACGCACCAGCACCTTCACCTGGTAGTCGGACTGGCCGGAGATCTCGTCCGCCTCGATCACGCGCGGATCGTCACGGAACAGGCGCTCCACGGCGGCGAAATCCTCCGGCTGGTGCCGCCCCAGCGAGACCTGCGCATGAATGAGGGTCGCAGGCCGCACCTTCTCGACGGCCACCTCCGCCCGGTAGCCAGTGATGGCGCCCGCCTCCTCCAGCCGCCGCACCCTTGCCAGGCACGCGGACGGCGACAGCGCAACGCGTGCGGCAAGCGCCGCGTTGGTAATCCGACCGTCGGCCTGCAGCACTGCGAGTATGTGCCGGTCGATCCGGTCGAGCAGCACGGGCGCATCGCTCGGCGTGAAATCTGTGGCCCTCATGCGGTTCCCCCGCAGGATATTCTGTCATCGCCGCAGAGAATCGCAACCCCTTCGCCGCGATTTCGGGCATGAGGGGCAATGCCCGCGCCCGATCCCGCACTCCTCGCTCGCTGGCATGTCCGCCCGGCCCGCGCCGCCGACCTCGATGCACTTCTGGAGCTCGCTGCATTGACCGGCGGCGGCTTCACGAATCTGCCGCATGACGGGCAGGCCCTCGCCGAACGCATCGCCTGGTCGGAGGAGAGCCTCGGCGTGGCCCGCGCCGAGCCCGAGGACGAACTCTATCTGCTGGTTCTGGAGGAACGGGATACCGGCCGCATCGGCGGCACGGCCTCGCTGTTCTCCCGCGTCGGCGTGCGCTGGCCCTTCTATTCCTACAAGCTTACCACCATCTCGCTGAAGTCGCGCGAACTCGAGCGCACCTTCCGGACCGAAGTGCTGCATCTCGTCAATGATTTCGACGGCGCCTCCGAGGTGGGCGGCCTGTTCCTCCACCCCGATCTCCGCGCTGGCGGGCTTGGCCGGCTGCTGGCGAAAAGCCGCTACCTGTTCATTGCCGGGCACCGTGCCCGTTTCGCCAAACTGGTGCTTGCGGAGCTGCGCGGCGTGATCGACGAGGGCGGCAACGCCCCGTTCTGGGATGCGATCGCCGGGCGCTTCTTCGGCATGTCGTTCGCCGAGGCAGACCGGTTCAACAGCCTGCATGGCAACCAGTTCATCGCCGACCTGATGCCGAAATACCCGGTCTATGTCGCGCTTCTCGCAGATGATGCCCGTGCCGTCATCGGTCAGCCGCACCCTGCCGGCCGGGCTGCGCTGGCCCTCCTGGAAAAGGAAGGCTTCGGCTTCCACGGCTATGTCGACATCTTCGACGGCGGGCCGACGGTCGACGCCCCGGTCGATTCGCTTGAGACGGTGCGCGAGGCGACCCGAGCAGAGGTGAGTGCGCATCTCTCCCGTGCGGCGGCAGCGGAAACGGGTCTGCGACTGGTCGCAACGGGCCGCCTCATCGGGTTCCGGGCCATGGCCACGCAGTTGGCGCTGGCCGGGCCGGGGGTGGCGGTTCCCGGCCAATCCGGCATCGTTCTTGGCGAGGAGATTCTCCATGCCCGCTTCTGAAACACTGCTGAGCCATCGCCCGCATGATGGAAGCCTGCTCTGGGAAGGCGCCATCGCCTCCGCCGGGGATGTTGCGGCAGCGCTTGCCAACGCCCGCGCGGTCCAGCCGCTCTGGGCCGAGGCGCCCCTGTCGCACCGGGTGGAGGTCGCCCGCCTGTTTGCGCGCGCCGTCGAGGCCAGGGCCGAGCCTTTCGCCCGCCTCATCGCCGAGGAAACCGGCAAGCCGTTGTGGGAGGCGCGCACCGAGGTGGCCAGCGTGGCCGCCAAGGTCCAGATCTCGATCACCGCGCTGCACGAACGTGCGGGCACCAGCGTGCGCGCCTTCCCAGCCGACAAGGGCGGTGCGAACCAGGCGGTGCGGCACAAGCCACACGGGGTTCTCGGCGTGCTTGGGCCCTATAATTTCCCTGCCCATCTGCCCAACGGGCATATCGTGCCCGCGCTCCTTGCGGGCAACGCGATCCTGTTCAAGCCGTCGGAGCTCACGCCAGCGGTGGGCGAGTTCCTGGGCGCGCTCTGGGCGGAGGCCGGCCTGCCGCCAGGCCTTCTCGCAGTGCTCCACGGGCCAGGCGAGACGGGCCGGGCGCTCGCCGCCGCCGACATCGACGGCCTGCTGTTCACCGGCTCCGCCTCGACGGGTGCGGCGCTCGCGCGCCAGTTCGCCGACACGCCGCACCGGATCCTCGCGCTCGAGATGGGCGGCAACAACCCCCTGCTGGTATGGGATCTGCCAGAGAAGGATGAAGAGGCATCGGCGGCCATCATCGTCCAGTCCGCGTTTCTGTCCGCCGGTCAGCGCTGCACCTGTGCGCGCCGGCTGATCCTGCCCACGGGACGCGCGGGGGACCGGCTGATCGATGCCGTTGTCGCCCTCGCCGACCGGCTGATTATCGACCAGCCGTTCGCCCAGCCCGAGCCTTTCATGGGCCCGCTTGTTTCCAACCGCGCCGCCGATGCTGTGCTCGCAGCGGTTGCGTCGATGCCCGGCCGCACCGTCCGCCCGGTGCAGCGGCTGCACGAGGGCCTTCCCTTTCTCACGCCGGGGGTCGTCGACACCACCGCGCAGACGATTGCCGACGACGAGATTTTCGGGCCGCTGCTCCAGATCATCCGCCTCGCCAGCTTCGAGAGCGCCGTTGCTGCCGCCAATGCCACGCGTTTCGGCCTCTCGGCCGCGCTTCTCGGCGGCGACCGCGGGCTCTACGACCGCTTCTGGCGGGCAAGCCGCGCCGGCGTTGTCAACTGGAACCGGCCGACCAATGGCGCGGCGTCATCGGCACCCTTTGGCGGGATCGGCGCTTCAGGCAATCACCGCCCGTCGGCCTTCTACGCCGCTGACTATTGCGCCTGGCCGGTAGCGAGCATCGAGGCCGAGGCTCCGCTCTCCCCGATCTCCAGCGGCTTGCGCTGATGCCCGAACTCAATCTCGACGGCCTCGTGGGCCCCACCCACAATTATGCCGGTCTCAGCCTTGGCAATCTCGCCGCGACCGCCAATCAGGGCGCTGTCTCGGCGCCACGCGCCGCGGCGCTTCAGGGCCTCGCCAAGATGCGCCTTCTCGTGTCGCTTGGCGTGCCGCAGGGCCTTTTCGTTCCGCACGACCGGCCCAACACGGATTTCCTCCGAAGCCTCGGGTTCTCCGGACAGGATGCGGAGGTGCTGGCTGCGGCTGCCGCCGAGGATCCGGCGCTTCTGGCCGCCGCCTTTTCGGCAAGCGCGATGTGGACTGCGAATGCCGCTACCGTCAGCCCCGCGCCCGATACGGCAGACGGGTTGACCCACATCTCGCCGGCCAACCTCGTCACCATGGCGCACCGGGCGCAGGAATGGCCCGAAACACGCGCCCAGCTGCGCCTCGCCTTTGCTGACCGGCGGCATTTCCAGGTCCATGCGCCCGTCCCGCCGGCCTTCGGAGACGAGGGCGCCGCCAATCACATGCGGCTCGCACCAACGCACGAGGCACCGGGCGTCGAAATTTTCGTCTATGGCCTGAACGAGGGTTCCGGCCCGTTCCCGGCCCGCCAGCATCCGCGGGCAAGCGCCGCGGTCGCCCGACGGCACGGCGTGCGGGATCCAATCCTCGCCCGGCAGGCCGATGCCGCCATCCAGGCAGGCGCCTTCCACAATGATGTGGTCGCGGTCGCCAACGGCGCCCTCCTCTTCGCGCACGAGCAGGCCTTCCATGACCGCGGCGGCCTCATGGCCGCGCTTGAGGCCCGCGTCCCCGGTTTCACCCTCGTCGAGGCGCCGGCAGCCGATGTCCCGCTGGCCGACGCAGTCGCCTCCTATGTGTTCAATGCCGCACTGGTCTCGCTTCCGGGCCGGATGGCGCTGATCCTGCCCAAGGAGGCCGAGGAGACGCCCACCGTATGGCGCTGGCTGCAGCAGGTGGTGAGGGATCCCGGCAATCCGGTCTCCGAACTCCATGTTCTGGATCTGCGCGAATCCATGCGCAACGGCGGTGGGCCGGCCTGCCTGCGGCTGCGGGTGCAGCTCTCGGAGGACGCGCTCGCCGCTGTCGACCCGCGCTTCCTTGTGGACGAGGCGAAGCTCGACCGGCTGGAGGCGCTTGTCTCTCGCTGCTGGCCAGAGCAAATCGCGCCCACCGATCTTGGCGATCCACAGCTGTGGGAGGTCTGCCGCGCGGCGCGGAACGCGCTTCTTGCCGAACTCTCCATCAGCCAGGCGGAGCTTGTCACGGCCGCCTGACCAACGACCTCAGGGCGCGATTTTCTTCCACGCATCGGTCAACGTGCTGGCCATGACGGCGGCCTCGGCCAGCCCGGCGTCACTTCCGTCGGCGATCAGGTCGCGCAGCAGCCCATATGCCTGGTGGAGCGTCGCCGCGACCTTGCCGCCCCGCGCGTCGTCAAGCGTGGTGTCGAGCCCGTCCACCAGCGCAAGCGCCCGCTCGATGGCGCGGCAGCGCGCCACCCGGTCGCCGCGCTGCCCCGCCCCGCGAGCCTCGCCGATCAGCTGACCAAGACGCTCGAACAGCATCAGGACCAGCCCGTGCGGGCTGGCAGCCGCCACCCGTGCCTCGATATCCAGGCTCCGATAGCGGTTGATGGCCCCGGCCCGCGGCAGCGCGGCGGCTACCGGCCCGCTGGCCGCAGCGGCGGGCGCTGCGGCACTGCCGATGTTCGCGGACAGGGCGGAGCCGGCACCCACGCGCCCCTGACCGCCCGGAGAGTAGGTCAGCATCGCCGCTCCTCCGCGCTACCGCCGGTCCCGTCCGGGGAACCAGATGTCGATCTGGCGGGAGAGAAACTCCAGCGTCTGCCGGCTCTGGCCCACCTGCCGGTCGAGCGCGCCATATTGCCGGGCGAGTTGCGCCTCGAACCGGCTCATCCGCTCTTCCAGCCGCACCTGCTCCCGCGCGATCGCCTGCGCCTCGCGCTGCAGCGCGGTCGGCTGGCCAACCCGGCCCTGCACGGCGGCACGCAGGTCGGCCGCGATCGCCTTCAGGGGCCCGGGCGCAGTTACGAACGTGCCGGAACGGCCAAGCTCGCGCAGCATCGCCTCAACCCGGCCCGGGTGCAGGTCCACGGCGCGCTGCAATCGCGCCTGGTCCACCTGGAAATTGCCCTCCCGGTCCAGGGTGAGGCCGATGTCGGCCAGCCGCGTCGGTGCGTCGCCGGCCGGCTCCACCAGCTGCCGCGTGGTCAGCGAGACCAGCGCCTGCACCGCCCGCCGCGCCGCGCTGTCGGAAACCAGCGCCCCCGTCTCGCCCGGCGCGCCGCGGCCGCGGGTGAATTCCCGGCCGATGCCGACAAGCTCGTTGAACGCACCGGCAAGGTCGGCAACGGTCGCCGAAAGCTCGGCGGGCGACTGCCGCGCCTCGATCCGCACCAACGTCCCGGGTGCGGCCCGCAAAAGCTGCATCTCCACGCCGGGAATCAGATCGCCGAAGCTGTTGCCCGTCCGCCGCAACGTGAGACCGTCGAGCCGAAGCTCCGCGTCGCGTGCCGCAGCCGTTCGCTCCATGCCCCCGCCGCCAACGGTGAAGCCGAACATCTCCAGGTCCGGCGTGTCGGCTTCGATCAAGAACCCGCGGCCCTCGCCCGTGGCACCGCGAAGCACCAGCCGGCTTCCGGCCGGATCGGTCAGGATCTCGGCAAACACGTCGGCGCCGGCCTCGGCCGCAGCCGCGTTGACCGCCTCTGCAAGCCCCGAAAGCGAGTCGTTCGTTTCGTCGATGGTCACCAGCAGCGGCGGGCGGCTGCCCTCGGTGAAGGTCTCGGCCTCGCCAGCGCCACCAACCGTGCCAAACCGAAAGGTGAGCGTGCCCTGGCCAACCGGGGCGGCCGCATCGGCCACGGGGGCGGATGCAAGAGTCTGGGCGCCGGCCAGCGCCAGCACCTCGAGCGTGCGCGGCGCCACCAGCCGGCCCGGCGCAATCGAAACCGAGAGCACCGATGGATCTGAAACGCGCGGGATGGCGCCGATGGCGCCGCTTGCAATCCGGTTGTCGAGCGCGTTGGTCAGCGCGTCGAAGGAGGCCTGGAATTGGCCCAGCGCCGAAATGCGCGCCTGAACCCGCTCCAGACGTTGCTGCAGCAGCGCCTCGCGAGGGGCGCGTTCGGCCGCCACGAGGTCACGGACGATCCCGCGCGTGTCGAAGCCGGCGCCCAGCCCGAGCGAGGCGAAGATGTTCGTCATGCCTGCGTTCACGGCGGCGCCCGCCCGGGGTTAAACCCTTGGGCTGCCGGCGCTTGCCGGCCGTCATCGCACCTGCTAGCAGCCGATCCGAGGCATCAGGGCCAGGAGGCCTGTCGCCCGGTCGACAGGGTCGCGGCCGGTTCGCCAGCCGGATACGCCAGAACAAGGCGTTATCCGCCCCCGATGGTCCGCCTTCCCGCCGGCCGGGCACGGATGGTGCATGGCACCTCCGACGCACTCTGCCGACGGCCGTCACGAGAGGAACAGGCGTGAAAGCGCAGAGAAGGCAGATGTCAGAGTGGGCGGGCGAGATGCGCCGGCCGCTCGTCCCCATCGCTTCTCGCACGGCCGCAATCCTCGCTCCAACACATCGCACGCGCACTCCGGTGCCTGCCGTGGCACAGCTTTTCCATCACACGGGCGCGCCGTCGCCGGGCCAGCAAGGCCCCCGGCCGGCGCCCAGGAGTTTTTCACATGACAACCCGAATGCTGATCGACGCCCGCCACCCGGAAGAAACCCGGGTGGTGGTCCTGAAGGGCCAGCGCCTCGAGGAGTTTGATTTCGAGGCCGAAGCGCGGAAGCAGATCCGCGGCAACATCTATCTCGCCAAGGTCACCCGCGTCGAGCCGTCATTGCAGGCAGCCTTCATCGATTATGGAGGCAACCGCCACGGCTTCCTCCCCTTTTCCGAAATCCATCCAGACTATTACCAGATCCCGCGCGAGGATCGCGAGGCGCTGCTGCGCGAGGAAAGCCGGCTGGCAGAGGAGGGCGCGGCAGCAGAGGCGAATGGCGATGCCGCGAGCGCAGGCGATTCCGATGACTCCGTCGATGCCGAAGGTCCGGGCAACGGTGACAGCGACGGCAACGACACCGGCAACGGCGGCCGCGTCGAGGATCATGGCAACACCGAGGACGCCGGCGTCGAGGCGCTTCGGCGCCAGCGCATGGCGCTCCGCCGCCGCTACAAGATCCAGGAGGTCATCACGCGCCGGCTGGTGCTGCTGGTCCAGGGGGTGAAGGAAGAGCGCGGCAACACGGGCGCCGCGCTCACGACCTATCTCTCTCTCGCTGGCCGCTATTCGGTGCTGATGCCCAACACCTCGCACGGCGGAGGCATCAGCCGCAAGATCGCCAACGCCGCCGACAGAAAGCGCCTGAAGGCGATCATGGCCGATCTCGCCTTGCCGGCCACGATGGGCGCGATCGTCCGCACCGCCGGTCTCGAGCGCACCAAGGCTGAAATCCGCCGCGACTTCGACTATCTCACCCGCCTGTGGGACGAGATCCGCGATACAACTCTCGCGTCGACCGCCCCGGCCCTGATCTACCAGGATTCGGATCTGGTGAAGCGTGCCATCCGCGATCTCTACACCCGCGAGGTCGAGGAAGTGCTGGTCGAAGGCGACGCCGCCTACAAGCAGGCCCGGGCCTACATGAAGCTGCTGATGCCCAGCCATGTGAAGCGGGTGAAGGCCTATGCCGATCCCGTCCCGCTGTTCCTGCGCGCCGGGGTCGAGGGCCAGCTTGCAGCGATGATGAACCCGGTCGTGCAGCTCCGATCGGGCGGCTATCTCGTCCTCAACCCGACAGAAGCGCTCGTCGCCGTCGATGTGAACTCCGGCCGCTCGACGCGGGAATACAATATCGAGGAAACCGCTCTCAAGACGAACATCGAGGCAGCCGAGGAGGTTGCGCGCCAGCTGCGCCTGCGCGACCTCGCCGGCCTGGTGGTGGTCGACTTCATCGACATGGAAGCCTCCGCCAACAACCGGAAGGTCGAACGCGCACTGAAGGAGGCGCTGAAGGCTGATCGGGCCCGCATCCAGGTGGGCCGCATCTCGCCGTTCGGGCTTCTCGAGATGAGCCGCCAGCGGCTTCGCACCGGAGTCTTCGAGGCGTCGACCGTAACCTGCCCCACCTGTGCGGGCGCCGGCGTGATCCGTACCCCGGCAAGCGCCGCGCTCGCCGCACTCCGGCTCCTGGAAGAAGAGGTCGTGAAGGGCCGCGCGTCGCAGTTCCGCCTGCGGGCCGATCCGGAAGTCGCCGTCTATGCGCTCAATCGCAAGCGCGCTGACATGGTGGAGATCGAGACGCGCTACGGGGTCGCCGTCGAGATGGTGCCCGACCATGGGCTCACCGGCGCACGCTTCGAGATCGACCAGGCCGGGCCGGCACCGAGCCGGGTGCCGAAGCCGGCCGCACTCGCCGCGCCGGCCCCGGTTGCCGATACCGAGCAAGAGCCCGAGGAGCTGGAGATCGACGAAGAGGTCGAGACCGACGACGCAACGGACGCCCGCGCCCGCGACGACGAGCGGCCCAAGAAGCGCCGCCGCCGCCGTGGCGGTCGCAACCGCCGGCGGGACAAGGGCGCGCCAGCAGATGCCGACAACGAGGCACAGGCCGACGCGGACCAGGACGAGGATGTCGCCGCGGCGGAACCGGACCCTGCCCCGCCCGAGCCGGCGGAGGCCGACGGCGCCGCCCCCGCGGCGGAGGAGGTGCCCGCAAAGCCGAAACGGCGGCGGCGGAAGCCTGTTGCGGAGGAAGGTGAGGCGCCCGCCGCAGAACCACCGGCGCCGCCGAGCCAACCGGAGGCTGCACCGCCTGCCATGGAAGAAGCCGCTTCGGAGCCAGCGCAGAAG
>JBKBXK010000072.1:0-9148 GCA_046314095.1 Thermaurantiacus sp.
CGCGCGGGGTGGAGGCGCGTGGCCGCCTCGATGCCGGGTTCGTCCGGCTGGAGGCAGCACTCGCAACAGCGGATGCGGTGGTGACGGGCGGGCCGGCCGCACCCGCCCTTGACGGCCTGCGCCCGGCCCAGGTGCCGAGGGTTACGGCTGCGGCGACGCTCTCAGGATGGCCCGCCGAGGGGTTGCGTCTGGCTGCCACGCTTCGGCACCAGTCCGCCCGGTTCGAAGACGACCGCAACCAGCGCCGGCTCCAGCCAGCCACCACCCTCGATGTGTCGGCCAGAGTCGCGCTTCAACCACGCATAGCGCTCACCCTTGATGTCGAGAACCTGACCAACTCTCTCGTCGAAACAGGGTTCCTCGGAAACCTTGCCGAGCGCGCACAGCCTCGAAGCCTGTGGCTCGGGCTGGAGTTCCGACCGGATCAGAGCGGCCGATAGGTCATCCGCGTTGCGTTGGTGACAGTGCCGACGATGGGCGCCCGCACCTCGACATCCGAGGATTGGGCAGACAGGAAGGGGCCGCCGTTGGCCCGGGGATCATAGTCGTTGCGCGAATCGAAACGGTTCATCCGCGCCACGCCCATCATGCCGAACGGCTCGGGCGCGAAGATGCGGATGCTGCGCACGACGGGCTGGCCGCCGACGGTTTCGATCCGTGCCTCGGCAGCAAGATTCTGCGAAATGTCGCCGCGCTGGGTCTGGATGCTGCCGCGTGCCAGTGGCTGGAACCGATAGACGGTCTGGCCCGCGCCATCTCGCGCAGTGGTGAAGGGGCCCGAGAGAAGCGTTTCCAGCCGCCAGTATCCGGGTGCCGGGATGCTGCCGACTTCGCGGGCATGGTCGCGCCGCTCCCGGTCGGTCGGGGGCCGGCCATCGATGGAAACAAGCACCCAATTGCCCCTGCCGTCGCGGCCCTCGGGCGTGAAGCGATCAACGCGTCGAACGGTCTTTCCACCGCGATCGGTGATGTCCGCGGTCCGCTCGAAGGCCACGGGGCCAATCCTCGCTGCGTGCGAGCGCACGGCCTCGACACTGGGATCTGCGGCTGCCGGGGTTGCCAGCGCTGCAAGCATCAGTGCAGCCGCTGCGAAAAGCTGCTTCATCACATGTCCACCAGAAAGGTCTTCAGCTTCCGCGACCGGCTTGGATGCTTCAGCTTTCGAAGCGCCTTCGCTTCGATCTGCCGGATCCGCTCGCGCGTCACAGAAAACTGCTGGCCGACTTCCTCGAGCGTGTGATCCGTGTTCATGCCGATCCCGAAGCGCATCCGCAGCACCCGCTCCTCCCGCGGGGTCAGGCTGGCAAGGACGCGGGTCACGGTTTCCTTGAGGTTGGAATGGACCGCGGCATCAACCGGAATGATGGCATTCTTGTCCTCGATGAAGTCAACGAGCTGGCTGTCCTCCTCGTCGCCGACAGGGGTTTCCAGGCTGATCGGTTCCTTCGCGATTTTCAGGACCTTCCGCACCTTGTCGAGCGGCATCGAAAGCCGCTCGGCAAGCTCTTCCGGGGTCGCCTCGCGCCCGGTCTCGTGAAGATACTGGCGGCTTGCGCGAACCAGCTTGTTGATGGTCTCGATCATGTGCACCGGAATGCGGATGGTGCGCGCCTGGTCTGCGATGGAGCGGGTGATCGCCTGCCGGATCCACCAGGTCGCATAGGTCGAGAACTTGTAGCCCCGGCGATACTCGAACTTGTCCACCGCCTTCATCAGGCCGATGTTTCCTTCCTGGATCAGATCCAGGAACTGCAACCCGCGGTTGGTGTATTTCTTCGCGATCGAGATGACGAGCCGCAGATTGGCTTCCACCATCTCCTTCTTGGCAATCCGCGCCTCGCGCTCGCCTTTCTGCACCATGTTGACGATGCGACGATACTCGCCAAGCTCCACGCCGGTCTCGCTGGCGATCGATGCAATCTCGGCGCGGATGTGCGCCACCGTCTGGGATTCCGTTGCCGCGAACGAAGCCCATTTCTTGTCGCGGGTTGCGTGCGTTTCCAGCCAGGTCTCGTCCAGTTCGCTGCCGAGATAGAGATCAAGGAACTCCTTGCGGTTGATCCGGTGCCGATCCACCAGCTTCATCATCTGGCTGCCAAGCTGGGTCAGCCTTCGGCTGTGGCTGTAGAGCTGTTCGACCAGCATTTCGATCTTGGCGTTGGTGAACTGGACCGACGCGATCTCCATGGTCAGATCGGCGCGCAGTTTCTGGTATTTGCGCTCGTCGCCGGCCGGGAAGGCTTCGCCGCGATGCAACGCCTCCATGCGCGCGGTCTGCAGCTTCGCGAACTTGGCGTGCGTGGCCTCGATCACTGCGAACTTGGCCAATGCGTCCGGCTTCAGCTTCTCTTCCATCGCGGCAAGGCTGAGCCCGCCCTCGTCATCGTCATCCTCGAGGCTTGGCCGCGGCGCACGGCGCTCGGTCAGCTCATCCTCCTCGTCGGCAGGGGCGGCTGCAGGCTCCTCGCCGTCGTCCGACTCTTCCTTGAAGCTGACCGGCATGTCGCTGCTGTCGTCGGAGCCGTCGCCCTCGCCCGCCTTCTCGGCGGTGTCCTTGGCAAGCATCGCCTCAAGGTCGAGGATTTCGCGCAGATTGATGCGCCCCTCGTTCAGGGCCCTCGACCATTCGATGATGGCATTGAAGGTGAGCGGGCTTTCGCACAGGCCAGCAATCATGGTGTTGCGACCGGCCTCGATCCGCTTGGCGATCGCGATCTCGCCTTCGCGGGACAGAAGCTCGACCGCCCCCATCTCGCGGAGGTACATGCGCACCGGGTCGTCGGTCCGGTCGATCCGTTCCTTGGGCTGGGCAACGGACGGCGCGGAGGTGACCGGGTCGGCCTCGACCTCCTCGAACGACTCTTCCTCGGCTGCAGCTTCCTCTTCGGCGGCTTCCTCGGACTCGACGAGGTTGATGCCCATCTCCGAGAGGGCAGACATCACATCCTCAATCTGCTCGGACGACATCTGGTCCTGCGGCAGCGCCTGGTTCAGCTCGTCGATCGTCAGCCAGCCGCGCTTCCTCGCCTTGGCGAGAAGCTTCTTGAACCCCGTATCGTTCAGGTCGATGACCGGTGCGCCGTCATCCGCCTTCGCGTCGGCCGGGTCCACTTCCGCGAGCTGGTTCTTTGCCATTCAGGTCCGTTTCCACGAAAGAACAGGCCCGACCGCGCCCCAACCGAAGCGCCGTCAGGCCGTGTCCGCCATCACCAGGGTCGAAAGCCGCCGGACCGCCTTGTTGCGCGCCTCACGGAGTGCATGGATATGCGCTTCCGCCTGCCGCATGGCCGATTCCGAACTGCAGTCGCGCGGTTCGCCCATCGCGCGGTCTATGTGGTGCAACTGGTCAAGGCATGCAAGAGCCTGCCCGACAAGCGAATCGAAGCCTGTGTCGTCGAGGTCACGGCCGATCACCGGCCCTGATATCCGGACCGGCTCGCCCGCGACCAGTGCATCGCGGAGGCGCGCGAGCGACTGGTCCGGAAGGTCGAGCGCGGCGAGCGCTTCGGCATGGCGCTCGGCGGCGCCACGCCGGGCTGCAATCGACAGGAGCAGCAGGCGCGCGGTGGTCGCGCCATTGCCGGCAGCCGCGCGGGTTTCCGCCAGCGGCGGTGCGATTGCCGTCCTGGGCCTGTCTCCGGGCCGCCACCTGTCGCGCCCCTTGTCCCTGCGGGCGCGGAGAAGCGCAAAATGCGCGTCGCGAAAGCGCGCCTCATAGGCCTTGCGCAGGCCTCGATCCGCGATGGTACCGGCGTGCTCCATCAGCCGCGCCAGCAGCGCCTGCTGCCCTTCCGGCGTGTCCAGTCGCGCGTCGGCAGCCTCGGTTTCGAACAGGAAGCGGTCAAGCGGCAGCGCGCCAGCGAGCACTTTCTCGACAGCCTCCGATCCACCTCTGCGCGCGAGATCGTCCGGATCCTGCCCCGGTGGCAGAAGCGCGAAAGCGAGGCTTCGCGTTGGGCCTATTCCCGGCAGTGCGCGGAGCGCCGCCTTCAGCGCCGCTCGCCGCCCAGCCGAATCGCCGTCCATCGCCAGTATTGGCACCTCGGCCACCCGCCACGCCAGGGCCAGCTGATCCTCGGTCACCGCTGTGCCGAGCGGCGCGGCAGCTTCCATGATTCCGGCCCGGGCGAGGCCGATCACGTCCATATAGCCTTCCACGAGGAGCAGTCGCCCGGCCTTTCGGGCGGCAGGGGCCGCGCGGTGCAGATTATACAACAGCCGCCCCTTGGCAAACAGCGGCCCTTCAGGGGAGTTCAGATACTTGGGCTCACCGACCCCAAGGATGCGCCCGCCGAAGCCCACCGGTCGACCGCGCTGGTCGTGGATGGGGAACATCAGGCGGCCCCGGAACCGCTCGAACCGATGCCCATCCTCGCTCTCGCCGACCAGGCCCGCTTCCACGAACAACCCCGGTTCCGCATCCGGAAGCCGCTCCGTCAGCGCCCGCGTCAGGCTCCCCCGTGTCTCCGGCGCAAGGCCCAGCCCGAACACGCGCACGAGCGTTTCGTCGATGTCGCGGCGGCCGAGATAGGCGCGCGCCTCGGCACCACCGATTCCACCGAGCTGCGCCTGATACCAGGCGGCGGCTGCCTCCAGTGCTGCCCGCGCATCCGACCGGCGCCGCTCGGCCGGGTCGGCCGCGCGCTCGGGCACAGCCATGCCGGCCTCGGCTGCAAGCCGGTGCACCGCGCCCATGAAATCCAGACCTTCCTGCTCCCGCAGAAAGCTGATCGCATCCCCATGCGCCCCACAGCCAAAGCAATGGTAGTGGTCGTCATAGACGTGAAAGCTCGGCGTCTTCTCGTTGTGAAACGGGCAGCAGCCCTTGAGCTCGCGGCCGCGCCGCTCCAGCTTCACCTTGCGCCCGATGATGCCGGCAAGGCTGGTCCTTGCTCGCAGTTCCTCCAGAAAGCCGTCGGGCAGGCCCATTTCAGGAAAGTGCCGCCTTCACCAGCGCAGCGGCGCGGGCAAGGTCGAACCGTCCGGCAAGGCGCGATTTCACTTCCGCCATCACGGCCCCCATGTCCTTCATCGAGGAGGCGCCAAGCTCCGCCACGATTGCACCGATCGCCTGCGCGGCCTCGCCCTCGCCCATCTGGGTGGGAAGGAAGTCCTCGATGACCGCCAGTTCCGCCTGTTCCGCTGCGGCCAGTTCCGCCCGGCCGCCCGCTTCGAACATTTCGATCGACTCGCGGCGTTGCTTGGCCATCTTCTGCAGCACCTCGATCACCAGCAGATCGTCATCGGCAGGCGCGCTGCCGGTGCGCGCCTCGATATCGCGATTCTTGATGGCGGCCTGGATGAGCCGAAGCGTTCCCACCCGCTCTGCTTCCTTCGCCTTCATCGCCTGGACGAGGCTTGCCTTGATGTCGTCGCGGATCATGAACCCTCCTCCCGTGAACATGGCATTGCCGGCCGGATTGACCAAGTGGCAAGCCACCCCTAACGCGATGCCTCAGCCCGCAATCACCGAACCCCGAGGAGCCCGAATGGCCGAGCAAGACCCTGCGCGCCCCGAACCCGGCGCGACGGGGATTCTGGTGCTTGCCGATGGCACGACCTTCAAGGGGCAGGGCCTTGGCGCTGAAGGGGAAGGCGTCGGCGAACTCTGCTTCAACACCGCCATGACAGGCTATCAGGAGGTGATGACCGACCCTTCCTATGCGGGCCAGATTATCAGCTTCACATTTCCGCACATTGGCAATGTCGGCGCCAACCCCGAGGATCTGGAGGCCGTCAACCCACATGCTGTCGGCTGCGTGCTGGCGCTGCCCGTGACGGAGCCTTCGAGCTGGCGGGCGGCACAGCGGTTCGATGACTGGCTGGCCAACTGGGGACGAATCGGACTTGCCGGCGTCGATACCCGCGCCATCACCCGCCGCATCCGCAAGGGCGGCGCCGCCAATGCCGTGATTGCGCATCGGAAGGACGGGCGCTTCGATATTGATGCTATGCGGGCAAGGGCGCGCGCGTGGCCCGGGATTGCGGGCGCCGATCTCGCAAGCGAGGTGACCACCCGCCAGACCTATCGCTGGACGGAAGGCCCGTGGGTGCACGGGCTTGGCTACACCACGCCCGACCTGCCGTCAGACGCACCGCATGTGGTCGTGATCGACTATGGAGTGAAGCGCGCGATTCTGCGCCAGCTGGTCGGCGCTGGCGCACGGGTGACAGTGGTGCCGGCCACCGCCAGCTTCGACGAGATCCGGGCGCTCGGCGCAGACGGGCTGTTCCTGTCGAACGGGCCTGGCGACCCGGCCGCAACGGCTGTTGCAGCGCTGCCCGCCATCCAGGCTTGGCTGGGTTCGAGAAAGCCCCTGTTCGGCATCTGTCTCGGCCACCAGCTGCTTGGCCTTGCGATCGGTGCAAGGACTGCGAAGATGCACCAGGGGCATCGTGGCGCCAACCATCCCGTGAAGCGGTTCTCCGACGGTCAGGTCGAAATCACGAGCATGAACCACGGCTTCACCGTGGAGGCGGACACGCTGCCGGAGACCGCCCGCAAAACCCATGTGAGCCTGTTCGACGGCACGCTCTGCGGTCTCCAGCTTGTCGACCAGCCGGCGTTCAGCGTCCAGCACCACCCGGAGGCCTCCCCCGGCCCCCAGGACAGCTTCTGGCTGTTCCGCCACTTCGTCGACGGCCTGCGGGCCTGAGCCATGCCCCGTCGTACCGACATTTCCTCGATCCTCGTCATCGGCGCTGGCCCGATTGTTATCGGCCAGGCGTGCGAGTTCGATTATTCCGGCACCCAGGCCATCAAGGCGCTGAAAGGGGAGGGCTATCGCGTCATCCTGGTGAACTCCAATCCGGCCACCATCATGACCGATCCGGACCTTGCGGATGCCACCTATGTCGAGCCGATCACGCCCGAGGTGGTGGCGAAGATTATCGACAAGGAACGGCCGGACGCGCTTCTTCCGACCATGGGCGGGCAGACGGCGCTGAACACCGCGCTTGCACTCGCAAAGGACGGCACACTTGCGAAGTTCGGAGTCGAAATGATCGGTGCCGATGCTGCGGCCATCGAAAAGGCGGAGAACCGGCTGAAGTTTCGTGAAGCCATGGACGGGATCGGGCTCCAGTCGCCACGCTCGGCCCTTGCCCATTCGATCGACGAGGCATTGGCCGCGCTCGACCAGGTCGGCCTGCCGGCCATCATCCGCCCTTCGTTCACGCTCGGCGGCACCGGTGGCGGCATTGCCTACAACCGCGAGGCTTTCGTCAGGATCGTGCTTGGCGGGCTCGAAGCCTCGCCGGCCGAGGAGGTGCTCATCGAGGAATCCGTTCTCGGCTGGAAAGAGTATGAGATGGAGGTGATCCGCGACCGGGCGGACAATGCCATCATCATCTGCTCCATCGAGAATGTCGATCCGATGGGCACCCACACGGGCGATTCCATCACGGTCGCGCCAGCCCTGACGCTGACGGACAAGGAATATCAGATCATGCGCAATGCCTCGCTGGCGGTGCTGCGCGAGATCGGAGTCGAGACGGGCGGCTCCAATGTCCAGTTCGCCATCAATCCGGCCGATGGCCGCATGGTCGTCATCGAGATGAACCCGCGCGTCTCCCGTTCGTCTGCGCTGGCTTCCAAGGCAACCGGCTTTCCGATTGCCAAGGTGGCGGCCCTTCTCGCGGTGGGTTACACCCTCGACGAGATCCCCAATGACATCACCGGCGGAGCGACCCCTGCGAGCTTCGAGCCAACCATCGACTATGTGGTGACGAAAATACCCCGCTTCGCCTTCGAGAAGTTCCGTGGCGCGGACGCGACCCTCGGCACCTCGATGAAGTCCGTCGGCGAAGTGATGGCCATCGGCCGCAGCTTTCACGAGAGCCTCCAGAAGGCGCTGCGCGGACTTGAAACGGGGCTTTCCGGCCTGGATGCGCCCGAACATCTCGCGAACGCTGGCAAGGGCGAGATTCTGGCAGCGCTCGCCCAGCGCACGCCAGACAGGCTGCTGGTTGCCGCCCATGCGCTTCGTGCTGGCATTGTCGCCTCAGAAGTGGCGCGCGTCTCCAGCTACGACCCATGGTTTGTCGACCGTTTGGCCGAGATCGTTGCTGCCGAGAAGCTCGTCGAAGCGGAAGGGGTGCCGGCTGATCCAGCCGGTCTGGCGTCGCTCAAGGCGATGGGCTTTTCCGACGCGCGCCTTGCCGCGCTGTCCGGCGTCCCCGAGGCGACCGTTCGTGGCCGGCGGCATACGCTTGGCATCCGCCCCGTGTTCAAGCGGATCGACACATGCGCGGCCGAATTCGAGGCGCCCACGCCCTATATGTACTCGACCTACGCCGGCACCGAATGCGAGGCGGAACCGACCGACCGCGAGAAGATCGTCATCCTGGGCGGAGGCCCCAACCGCATCGGCCAGGGCATCGAGTTCGACTATTGCTGTTGCCATGCCGCATTCGCGCTTTCCGAGGCCGGGTTTGAGACGATCATGGTCAACTGCAACCCGGAGACGGTGTCGACGGACTATGACACCTCGGATCGTCTGTATTTTGAGCCCCTCACGCCAGAAGATGTGCTGGAGTTGCTGCATGTCGAGCAACGGTCGGGCACGCTGAAAGGTGTGATTGTCCAGCTGGGCGGGCAGACGCCGCTGAAGCTCGCCCACGCGCTGGAGGCCGCAGGGGTTCCGATTCTCGGCACCAGCCCCGATGCCATAGATCTGGCCGAGGATCGGGAGCGGTTCGCTGCGCTTGTCGACCGTCTGGGCCTGAAACAGCCCGCGGGGGGCATCGCGCGCTCCCGCGAAGAGGCCATCGCCGTGGCCGAGCGCGTCGGCTATCCGGTGCTCATCCGCCCCTCTTATGTCCTGGGCGGTCGGGCGATGGAGATCGTCGAGACCACTGCACAGCTGGAGACCTATATCGAAACCGCGGTCCGGGTGTCCGGCGACGCGCCGGTTCTGATTGACCGGTATCTCCGCGATGCCGTCGAGGTCGATGTCGATGCCCTGGCCGATGGCGAAACCGTGCACATCGCCGGGGTGATGCAGCATATCGAAGAGGCAGGCGTGCATTCCGGCGACAGCGCCTGCTCGCTCCCACCGCATAGCCTCTCAGCAGCTACGGTTGCCGCAATCGGCAAGGAGGCCGAGATGCTCGCGCGGGCGCTCGAGGTAAGGGGGCTGATGTACGC
>JBKBXK010000073.1:0-9037 GCA_046314095.1 Thermaurantiacus sp.
CTTGGCGAGCTTCACGCGCTGCGCTTCCCCGCCCGAAAGCGTGGTCGCCTGCTGGCCCACATGGATATAGCCGAGGCCCACCTCCTTCAGCATCGCCAGACGGTCGCGGATCGGCGGCACGGCCTCGAACAGGCGGTGCGCATCCTCCACCGTCATGTCCAGCACATCGGCGATCGAGTGACCCTTGAACGTGACCTCGAGCGTCTCGCGGTTGTAGCGCTTGCCGTGGCACACGTCGCACTGGACATAGACATCCGGCAAAAAGTGCATCTCGATCTTGACGACGCCATCGCCCTGGCAGGCCTCGCAGCGGCCGCCCTTCACATTGAAGCTGAAGCGGCCGGGCTTGTAACCGCGGGCCTTGGCTTCCGGCAGACCGGCGAACCAGTCCCGGATATGGGTGAAGGCCTGCGTGTAGGTGGCCGGGTTGGAGCGCGGCGTGCGGCCGATCGGCGATTGGTCGATGTCCACGCACTTGTCGAGAAACTGAAGGCCGTCGAGGCTGTCGTGCGCGCCGGCCGGCATGCGCGCACCGTTCAATGCGCGGGCCGCGGCAGGCCAGAGCGTATCGATGACCAGCGAGGACTTGCCGGAGCCGGAGACCCCGGTGATGCAGGTGAAGCTGCCGAGCGGCAGGCGCACGGACACATTCTGAAGATTGTTGGCGCGCGCGCCCTTGAGCGTGAGCGCCGTGCCGTTGCCGGGCCGGCGCTGTGCCGGAATCGGAACGGCGCGGCGGCCGGAGAGATAGTCCCCCGTAAGGCTTTCGGGAGCGTCGAGAATGTCCTCCAACCTGCCTTCGGCGATCACACGGCCGCCATGCTGGCCCGCGCCGGGCCCCATATCCACCACATGGTCTGCAGTGCGGATGGCATCCTCGTCATGCTCCACCACCAGCACCGTGTTGCCGAGATCGCGCAGACGCCGCAGCGTGGCCAGCAGCCGGTCGTTGTCCCGCTGGTGAAGCCCGATCGAGGGCTCGTCGAGCACATAGAGAACACCGGAAAGACCGGAGCCGATCTGCGAGGCAAGGCGGATGCGCTGGGATTCGCCGCCGGAAAGTGTGCCGGAGGCACGATCGAGCGACAGATAGCCAAGCCCGACATTGACGAGGAAGCCAAGCCGCTCGTTGATCTCCTTGAGGATGCGGGCGGCAATCTCGTTCTGCCGGGCCGTGAGCCGGTCAGGCAGCGACTGGAACCAGCGGGCGGCGTCGGCAACGGAGCGGGCGGTCGCCTCGCTGATATGCTCGCCGGCGACCTTGACGGCGAGCGCCTCGGGGCGGAGGCGGGCGCCAGCGCAGGCTTCGCAGGGTGCTGCGGACTGGTAGCGGCCGAGCTCCTCCCGCATCCAGGCGGATTCGGTTTCGCGGAAGCGCTTGTCGAGATTGGCGATCACGCCGTCGAATGGCTTCTCGACCTCGTAGCGCTTGCGGCCATCCTCGAAGAAGAGGGTGATGGGCTGGCCGGAGGTGCCGTTGAGGATCGCCTCGCGGGTGTGTTCGGGCAGCTTCTTCCAGGGCAGATCGAGGCTGCCGCCGAAGGCGCGGACCACCGAGCCAAGCACCTGCATGTAGTAGGGGCTGGGTGGAGATGATTTTGCCCAGGGGACAATGGCGCCCTCCTTCAGGCTCACATTCTCGTTGGGCACCACGAGGGCCGGATCGAAGAACAGCTTTTCGCCGAGGCCGTTGCAGGCCGGGCAGGCACCCTGCGGCGCGTTGAATGAGAACAGGCGCGGCTCGATTTCCGCGATCGTGAAGCCGGAGACGGGGCAGGCGAATTTCTCGGAGAAGAGGATCGGCTCGGCGGGACTGTCCACGGGATGGGCAATGGCGAGACCGTCTGCGAGTCGAAGCGCCGTCTCGAGGGATTCGGCCAGTCGGGATTCGATTCCGGGCCGGACGACGAGGCGATCGACCACCACTTCGATATCGTGCTTGAGCTTGCGGTCGAGCGCCGGCGCGTCGTCGATCTCGAACACCTCGCCGTTCACACGAACGCGCTGGAAGCCGGCCTTCTTCCAGTCTGCCAGCTCCTTCCGATACTCGCCCTTGCGGCCGCGCACGACCGGCGCAAGCAGCATGAGGCGGGCGCCCTCGGGCAGCGCCAGGACACGGTCGACCATCTGGGAGACAGTCTGCGCCTCGATCGGGAGACCGGTCGCCGGTGAATGGGGAACGCCGACACGCGCCCAGAGCAGGCGCATATAGTCGTAGATCTCGGTAACCGTGCCAACCGTCGAGCGCGGGTTGCGGCTGGTCGTCTTCTGCTCGATCGAAATCGCGGGTGAGAGGCCCTCGATATGGTCGACATCGGGCTTCGACATGAGCTCGAGGAACTGGCGCGCATAGGCCGAAAGCGATTCGACATAGCGGCGCTGCCCCTCGGCGTAGATGGTATCGAAGGCGAGCGAGGATTTGCCCGAGCCCGAAAGGCCGGTGATGACGATGAGCCGATCGCGGGGCAGGTCGAGCGAGATATCCTTCAGATTGTGCTCGCGCGCGCCCCGGATCCGGATGTGGGTGAGGCCGGTGACGGGCGTGGTCTGCGCGAGGGGCGGGGCGCCGAGATTCATGACCTTCGTTCTACCTTCGTTCCGCGCGTGGGGGAAGCCGCTGTTGTGGCGTCGCCGGCGCGGGAATGAAAGGGGGCGCGATGGCGCGGCGTCGCGCGGTCAGCGCTGTGCGCGAGCCGTCAGTTGCGCCTCCACAAGGTCCAGGAAGCGGTCTGTGCTCCAGTCAGCGGATTCGAGCGTGACATGCGGTGCGTAGGTGTCTGCAGGGCCTGGGCGCGCCGGACGGCCAACCCAGATTTTCATCGGCAGGATGACGCGCGCCATCCCCGAAGCCGTGATGACCGATCGCACGTCCATGTAGCGGGTATCCGCCGACGAAGGCGCACCCATGAGGCGCGTGCCAGGAAACCGGGTGAATGTGTCGAGCGCGTCGTTGCAGGCGCTCGCGCAGCCGCCATCCAGGGCGACAAAGACCGGAACATCTGCAAGCCGAGGTGGAGCCGGGCCAGTTGGAACGGAGGGGTTCCCCGGACTCTCGGGTTGAACGACCAGTGGTTGCCCGCTGGCCAATGCGTCGTCCCACAACGACAGCAGGCGGTGCAGAAACTGCCGGAACACTTCCGGGAATGTGTCGCTGTTCATGAGGGAGACAAGGTAGGCGCGGTGCCCCTCGCTTGCCCGCCAGTGAATCTCGACGTTCCCGTAGTGGGATGCCCGGGCCGCGCGAACAAAGTCCTCGCCCCACAGATGCTCGGCGACACGCGTGGGCCAGTGGCTGGACCCGCCATTGTTGCCCCTGAGATCCAGCATGATGGCACGTGCACCGGCCAGCTCCTCATGCCGCTCCGTCAGATCCGCGAAGAGCGACTCATAAGCCTCGCGGCCTCGCTCGTCCGGGCTGAAATCGGACAGCCCCACCAGCCAAATGCCAGGCCGGGGCATGGTGAGCCCGATGGGAGTGGGTGTGCCGGAGCGCGTTTCCCGGAACCATGTCTCAGCAGCGCTCTCCAAAGGCCGCCACGTGAGTGTTTCGGTGTGGTTGGTGCCATCAGGGCCCAGGAAGTCGCATTGCCGGGGCGGCTGTGCGCCGACCAGGGCGAGCCCGCGCCCGGGCGAATCGAGAAACAGGCGATGCGCCCGCCACCACCATTGCCCCGGCTCCGCTGCGCGACCATCAAGGTCGAAGGTGTTTCTGAGGACCAGCTCTGCTGCCGGAATGCCGTCGCAGGCCACGACGCGCGCGCCCGTAAGATGCGCGAGCTCGGGTTTGGCGCGTGATACCAGCATGGCGCTCCCCCGCCAGTTGGCAACGAAGCCCGGCCACGACACGCTGTCGGGCACCTGCTCCTCGAAAGCCCGGGTGGGATGAACCAACGCGTGCCCGTCGCCCAACGGCGCTGAAAAGGCCGCAAGCACGGCCGGGTAATCCTGCGCGCCGCTCATCCGCTCCGCGAGCGCCAGAGCCTCCCGTCGTGATCGTTCGAGTTGGGCCGGGAAGCCCGGGTTGCCGCGGTCATGCATTCCCGGATGCTCGTCGCGGAACAGGCTGTACGCCTCCTCGATATCGCTGACCGAAAGAGCGCGCCACTGAGCGGCATCGCTCGCCGCCGGTGCAGGTGCTGCCTCGCTGGCGTGGGCCGAAGGTGCCCCGGCCACAAGCAACAGAAGCGAGAGAAGCAGCAGTAGTTGCATCAGGCTCACATGCTAGCAGGCTTCGGGTCCGCTGCCAGTGCTGCAGCGGTGGCCCGCAGCCACATTTGGCCCGGATCGGGGGAGCAGTGGCTTTACCCCCGCGCGCGCGAAGACTAGCCTCAGTCACCGAGACAGATTTCGGGCCGTCAGCGAATGACGAGGAACATCGGAGGGGAGTGAATCATGACCGAAGACTGGGCAGTGGATGTCAGGAAATATGCGCCGGAGGCCGACGATTCGGTGATTACCGGCATCGTCAGGCATTGCGGGATTGCGCTTAGAACGCGCGATGCCTCGCTCGTCTCGTTCACGGACCCGGCTGAGCTGGCAACCGTTCGGGAAAGCTTCCTGAAGCGAAAGCTGGAGCTCCCCCACAGCGATGAGGAACTTGACGCGGCGATCGCAATGGTCGGCGACCGGATGAAGGGCGATCGCACGCGCAACCGCGTGACCGTCTATTATCTTCTGGCCGCGCATTTCGGAAAGCTGGGGCTGTTCGCCGGAGCGGCAGCGGCGGAACCCGAGCCCCCAAGGATGGCGCCGCCACCACCACCTGAGCCAGTGGCACCGCCGCCACCGCCACCGATGCGCGCGGCTGCCGTGCCGCCGATGGCTGCGGCTGCGACCGCCCCGCTGATCACCGCACATGCAGCCGCACCGAGGCAGGAGCGCGACGACGGCGGCATCGTGGGCGTGGGGGTCGCAACGCTCGGCGTGCTGGGAGTGGGCATCCTCGGCGCGGCAGTCGCAGGCGCGCTGATCGGCGGGCGGACGGGCGACCCGCCTGCACCGCCTCCGGGGCTGGTGATGGCCCCCCCCGTCGTGCCGGCAGCGCCCGCCGTTCCCGATGGGATGGGCGTGGTATCGGAAACGGTGGCCGGGCGACCGCAGGTCTCGGTCTATTTCGCGACGGCGAGCGCGGAGGTTTCGCCCGAGTTTCAGCAGGCTGCAGCGCCCATGGTGGCCTATCTGGACGCCAATCCGGGCACCCGGCTGGCGCTTTCCGGATATAATGACCCACGCGGCGACGCGGCTTTCAACGAGGAGCTTTCCAAGAACCGGGCGCAGAATGTTGCTGCGGCGCTGATGGCGATGGGCGTTTCCGAAGCTGCGATCAGCCTCGAAAAGCCAGCCGATGCCACCGATGCCGATGTCTCGCTCGCCGAAGCGCGCCGGGTAGACATCATGGTGCGCGACGGCGGCTAGAGCAGCAGACATCGCCGCTGCCACCGGCGCCCGCACCGGAGACGCGCGCGCCGAACTCCGCTATGCCAGCCCGGTAACGCAAGGGAGGCATGGATGGACGCGCTTTGGAAGATGGGCGCAGCTGCGCTGGCGCGGGCGATCGCGGCGCGGGAGGTGAGTTCCGCCGAGGTGGTGGACGCGCATCTCGCCCGCATCGCCGAGGTCAACCCGGGCCTGAACGCAGTGGTGATGGTGCTGGACGATGCGGCGCGGAAGGCCGCGGCAGCCGCGGATGCCGCGCTCGCTGCGGGCCACGCACCTGGGCCGCTTCACGGCGTGCCGTTCACCGTCAAGGAGAATATCGACATGGTCGGCCTGCCCTCCACCTGGGGGGTGAAGGCGCTGGCCGAGGCGGTGTCGCCGGTGAATGCGCCGGGCGTGGAGCGGATGCTGGCGGCCGGGGCGATCCCGATTGCGCGCACCAACCTCCCTGACATGGGCCTGCGGGTGCATACCCACAGCAGCCTTCGCGGCGTGACCATGAACCCCTGGGACCGCGGCCGGACGCCAGGCGGATCCTCTGGTGGCGAAGCCGTGGCGCTGGCGACCGGAATGAGCCCCATCGGGCTGGGCAACGACATCGGCGGTTCGCTCCGGAACCCAGCCAACGCCTGCGGGATCGCCGCCATCAAGCCATCTCTGGGGCGGGTGCCGGATGCCAGCGTCGTGCCCGCGCCCGACCGGCTGCTGGCCGTCCAGATGATGGCTGTGCAGGGCCCGATGGCGCGCAGTGTCGCCGATGTGCGGCTGGGGCTGAAGGTGATGGAAGGGCCGCATCCGCGCGATCCGATCGCGGTGCCGACGCCCCCCTGGAGGGACGATGCGCCGTGCCGGGTGGCGGTGATGGCGGAGCCTCCGGGCGCCCGGACAGACCCGGGCGTGGCGGGTGTGGTGCGTGCAGCGGCAGCAGCGCTTGCAGATGCGGGCTATGCGGTCGAAGAAGTGGCCCCGCCGCGATTCGAGGAGCTGGTGGAGAACTGGGCACAGCTTCTGGGCACCGACTTTGCCACGATGCAGCCGCTGCTGCAGCCGATGATGGGCGCGGACGGGTTCGCGTTCTTCGAGGCGTTTCTCGAGATATGGCCGGCGCTCACAGAGGCGGCGGCCTTTTCCCACGCGCTGGTGGTGCGCGATTCACTTGCGCGGGACTGGTGCACCTTCATGGACCGCTATCCCCTTATCCTGTCGCCAACCTGGACGCAGTTGCCCTTCGCGCCGGGCTGGGACCTGGGCGGTGCCGAGCGGGCGCGAGGGGTGGTCCACATCATGCGGCCGGTACTGCCGGCCAATCTCCTCGGCTTGCCCTCAGCCTGCGTGCCGGCGGGCCGCGACGGGCCAAGCGGCATGCCGGTGGGCGTGCTTCTGACCGGCCGGCGAATGCGCGACGACCAGTGCCTCGACGCAGCCGACGCAATCGAGGCACGCCTGGGTGTGAAGACGCCCATCGACCCGGTGGCATGAGGCCGGGATGGGGCGCGATGGCGTGGGCTGGCAGTTCGCCGTGGCAGTGGCGCTGGCACTTCTCCCCGCGGGCTGTCGGGGCGAGGAGGGACTGCCAGCGGCCGGCACGGAATCGCAACCAGCCGCGAGCGGACAACAGGCGCGGCTGATGGCGGGCATCGCCGGCTTCGGAGCGCTGGCGGGCGAGCGGGACGACCCGCGGGTGGTCGAGGCGATGCAATCCGTGCCACGGGCCGAGTTCGTCCTGCCCGAGTGGCGCGGCGCCGCCGAAGACGATCGCGCACTGCCGATCGCGCACGGGCAGACCATCTCGCAGCCGACGATCGTGGCGCTGATGACCCAGTTGCTGCGCACCGAGCCGGGGCACCGGGTGCTGGAGGTGGGAACCGGCTCGGGCTATCAGGCGGCAGTGCTCTCGCCGTTGGTGGCGGAGATCTATACGGTCGAGATCGTGCCGGAACTGGCGAAGAGCGCGGCCGCGACACTGGAGCGGCTGGGCTATGGCAATGTGCGGGTGCGGGCAGGCGACGGCTATCGCGGCTGGCCGGAAGAAGCACCTTTTGACGGCATCATCGTCACTGCAGGCGCGCCCCGGGTTCCCGAACCGCTGGTGGAGCAGCTGCGGCCGGGCGGGCGGATGGTGATCCCGGTGGGGCCCTCCGGCGGTGTGCAGACGCTCACGGTCATCGAGAAGGATGCCGACGGCCGGGCGCGGACAAGCCGGGTCATCGAGGTGCGGTTCGTGCCGCTGACCGGCGAGGGAGGAAGCGCGCGGCGGCGCTGACCGGCGCTCAGGGCGCTGCCCAGAGGGTCTTCACCTGGTCGAACCGCATGTCGGTTGTGACGCTGGTCGCGAGGAGCGGCGTGAAGGGCGTGCCATCCCTGGCGGCAGGGCCTGACGGGATGAGGCCGAGGTCGGCAACCGGGCGGAACGCGAGATTATCGGTGATGCGAACCGAAGCGTGTTCGAACATGGTCGGCGGGCCGATGTTGGAAAGTGCCCAGTGGCAGCGCACCAACGCCTGATATGCAGCCATCCCCGGCTGCTCCGGATCGCGGAACTGCTTCAGATTGGTCACGGAATCGATGCCGGGCTCGAGGCGTGAGAACAGATGGAAGATGCCATCCTCAAGGTGGCCGAGGAGGCCGGCGTGGTGCAGCATCGACCAGGGCCAGACATGGGCGGCCGCCGCATCCGGGCTGAGCGGGCCGTCGGCCGTGGCATGAACCAGCGGCAGAATTTCCTGGGCGGCGTCTGGCCCCAGGGTGCGGAAGCCGGGCATCGCGACCCTGCCCTCGAATGCGTTGGGCGCGGATGGCGTCTCGGCCTGGCTCGCCAGCTCAATGCGGCCGACCGTCTTCTGGAAACCGAGCACCTCGCGCCCGGTGGAGGCGGACGAGGCATTGTCCACCCCGATGAACGGGAAGGCCCAGGTGAGTTCGTGCGGCAGGAAGAAATTGCTGGCGTCCAGATCCTTCCGGACCACCGGCAGCATCAGATAATATTCATGCTGCGTGATAAAGCCGAGACCTTCCATTCCCGGCGCTTCGGACACCATCTTCGGATAATCATTGAAGCCAAGGAACACATGGTTGGTGACCGGGCGGAACCGGAACTGCGGCGAGACGTTGAGGAAGCGGTCGCACCAGTCCTCAAGGCTGCCCGGATCGGCTTCGAGCAGGAACGACCAGATGCGGACCCCCGGAAAGAAGAACGGCGGGCGGCCTTCCTGGCAATCCGTGGACTCAACGAAAACGGTCATGCGCGACGCTCCTGCCGGTCGCCAGCGCTGCTCTCGTGCAGCCGGATGGAGGCGATGGTTTCAAGAAATCCGGGCCCCAACAGCTGTGACGGGGTGCAGAAGCCCGGCTGCCGTGTGCCGGAAAGGACAGCGCGGGCGGCAGCCGCAGCGGCCTCTGTGGTAACGGTGTAGGCGTCCGGCATGGTGAGGCGGAGGCTGGCGGTCCGGCGCCACGGATCCTCGGCTTCGGCCACCATCACCTGCGACTGGTCGGCCAGATAGGGTGGGCCCATAGCGCGCGGCCACAGCCCGGCGCCGCGGGCCAGGAGAGGCGCGACCCGCGGGTGGCGCAGCATGGGCGCCGCCGCTGCGGAGGCGGC
>JBKBXK010000074.1:0-9000 GCA_046314095.1 Thermaurantiacus sp.
CGGGTGAGATGGCGGACGATCGCCACAACCAGATCGCGCCGGGAGGGGAAATGATAGAGCATGGCGGCGCGGGTGATGCCGGCCCTGCGCGCGACCGTGATGGTGGAGAGGCCCTTGTAGCCTTCCTCGACCAGGGTTTCGATCCCGGCATCGAGGATCCGCTTGCGGGTGGTGCGGCTGCGGGACAGTTCGCCCGCGGCGAGATCCGTCGGATCCGGAACCGAAGCCAGCGCTGCTGCCGAATGCATGACCATGGGAGACCCTCGACCGACCCTGCCCGGACAGTGCGCGCAGATTTCAGCCCTGTCAAATCCGGCAGGTATGTAGGGAAATCATGGCGGCCTGCACTCAGGTAATGGCGACCAGGGTCTCGCGCCCGGTTCCGGCGACAGCGCGTTTCATTCCCGGCGAGTTGAACGGCATCGCGACCGTGCCGGAGCGATCGAGAGCGATGAGCCCGCCGTCGCCGCCGAGTTCCGCGACGCGGGCGAGCATGGCCTCGGCCGCCTCTTCAAGACCTGCCGCGCCGTAGCGGACCCGCGCGGCCACATCGCCTGCGCCGCCGGCAAGAATGAAATGCTCGCCAATGCCGGTGCAGGAGATTGCAACCGTTCCGTCTGCCCAGGTGCCGACGCCCGGCAGCGGCGTGTCGCCCACCCGGCCGGGGAGCTTGCCGAAGGTGCCGCCGGTGGACGTGGCTGCCGCCAGCCGGCCCTCGGTGTCGAGCGCCACGGCGCCGACGGTGCCGTGCGCCAGGTCGGCTTCGAGATCGTCCGGCTCGACGCCGACCGCAAGGCGGAACCAGCCGACGGGATCCGGCACAGGGGCGAGGCCCCGCATGCGGGCGAAGGCCGTGGCGCCATCGCCGGCGAGGAGCACATGCGGGGTTTCCTCCATGACCGCGCGGGCGGCGAGGATCGGGTGACGCACGTTCTGGACTGCAGCGACCGCGCCGGCGCGGCCGGTTGCGCCATCCATGAGGCTTGCGTCGAACTCGTGGACGCCGGCCCGGTTCGCCCCCGCGCCGCGGCCGGCGACGTAGAGGCCGCTGTCTTCCATGTCGGTGACGGCAAGGCAGACGGCATCGCGCGCGGACATGCCGGCGGCAAGGCGCGATGCGACCATCTCGGCCAGCGCGCCAAGGTGCGCTGCGACCGGCGCATAGTCGCGGACCGGGTTCACGCCGGCGCCGCCGTGCAGCGCGATGACGGGCGCGACCGTCACCGCCGCACCTCGGCAACCCGCACCCGCACCGGCCGGATTGCGAAATCGACGCCCGAGATGCTGTAGCGGGGGCGGCCGTCCGGATCGGTACCGAGCCAGCCGCGGCTGTCGTCTGTCTGGGTGAAACGGAACAATACGCCCTCGTTGCCCGAGAGCGTGAGCCGTTCGAGGCGGCGGGTGCCGCGATTGTCGAGAAGATCGTTGCCGAGAACCTCTTCGACCGTCTGGCCCGCGATGGCCATGCCGCCCCCGTCGGAGACCTGGTGGTTGTGATATTCGCGGCCCGAGAGCGGCTGCTTGAACGCGGCCGGGGTCACCTCCATGGTCGCGATCGCGATGCGGTCTCCGCTGTTGGCGAGGCCGAGGCGCAGGTCGTCTGCCTCCAGCCGGCCGCGGACGTCACGGGAGGTCGCCCGGCCGGAGTCGACGAGGGTGACGGAGCCGGCGCCCACCGCGCGTGCCTCGCCGGTGGCGAGGTTGACGACCATCGCGGTGTTCTCGTCGATCCCGAAGCCGCGCGGATAGCGTTCCTGCATGCCCGGCGCGAGAAGCGCGCGGCTGAGCCGGCCGAGCCGGGCGCGGCGATCGAAATGCTGGTCGACAATGCCCCAGGGGAAGAAGCCGAGACCGACCGCCATCGCCATCTGGCCGCCATCGCGCCCCGATGTGCCGATGCCGTCGCGCAGGACGGGCGCGAGCATGGCGATCAGGCTGTCGCCGCGGGTGATCATCATCGGGCTCATGATCGCTGCACCGGCGCTGGTGCCGCCGATCACCGCGCCGGCGCCGAGGCGGGCGCGCATCAGGGCCAGCATCGGCGTGTCGGAGCCGTCGCGCTCGAGGAGCGTTGCCGTGATGCGGGACTGGTCTCCGCCGGTGAACCAGATGGCGCCGGCATTGGCGAGCTTGGCGAGCTCTGCTTCGCTGCGGGCGTTGCCGGACCATTGCGACTCGTCGACGTCGGCGGTGCCTTCATCATCGACCGTGGCCAGATGGAGGATGCGGATATCCTCTGGCGCCGCGCCCTGGTTGATGAGCGTGGTGGCGGCAGCGCGGGCGGCGCGGGCCGGGCTGGAGGAGGCGGCAGGCACGATGACGATGGTGGGCGCATCGGCCGGCCGGGCGAGCAGGAAGCTCTGCCAGACGGCGTCATTGTCGGCGGAGACGGCGCCGCCGGCGATGACAAGGGTGCCGGGGGCCGCGGCGGCGGGCGCGGCGGCAAGCGCGAGGGCAAGGAGGGCGAGGCGCGGTGTCATCCCATCGTCCTTCAGGTGAGGCCGGTGCCGTGTGCGACGAGGACGGTGACGAAGGCAAGACCAATGAGCGCCGCAGTCGGCTTCCAGGCGAAGCGCAGCCAGAGGCCGAGTTCGACGCGGGCGGCGGCAAGGCAGCCGAGCAGCACCGCCGAGGTCGGCGCGAGAAGGTTGGTGAAGCCGTCGCCGAGCTGGAAGGCGAGGACAGCCACCTGGCGGGAGACGCCGGCGAGATCGGCGAGCGGCGCCATGATCGGCATGGTGATGGCCGCCTGCCCCGAGCCCGAGGGAATCAAGAGGTTCAGGACCGACTGGACAGCGAGCATGGCGCCCGCCGTCAGCCATTCAGGCAGGCCGGCCACCATGCCGGAGAGAAAGTGGAGCAGGCTGTTGAGGAGGCTGGGCGCATCCGGACTTTCGCCGCCGATGAGCAGCATGATGCCCTTGACGATGCCGATGATCAGGATGACCGGCGCCATCTGTGCCGCGCCATCGCGAAAGGCGGCCCCGAGATCGGCTGCCGGCACCATCCGGAAGACGGTGGCAACGAGGGCAACCGCAAGGCCGAGCGCAAGGAACTGGGCGGCGAGTTCGGCGAGGTACCAGCCCTTGGCCACGACGCCCCAGCCGACCCAGGCCAGGGCGGCCAGGATGAGGCCGAGGACGAGCCAGTCGGCAAGATGCATGCGGCCGGTGCCGGCCGTCGTATCGCGCGCGGCCAGCCGCTGGTCTGCTGCGAAGGCGAGCGAGCGTTCGGGATCGCGCCGGACCCGGCGCGCATAGAGCGTGACCCAGGTTGCAGCGACGCCGGTGAAGACCGTCCACATGGCGAGCCGGAACTCGAGGCCGGAGAGCGGCGGCAGCCCGGCAATGCCTTGCGCGATGATGACATTGAACGGGTTCATCCACGAGGTGGCGAAGCCGACCTGGGTTGCCCCGAAACAGACGAGGAGGCCGGTGAGCGAATCATAGCCGGCGCGCCTGAGCGCGGGGACGAGGATGAGGCTGAGCGCGATCGCTTCTTCCGCCATGCCGAAAATGGCACCGGCCAGCGAGAAGGCGACGAACAGGCCGAGGATCACGCCGTCGCCGCGGCCGCCGGCCTGGCGAAGGCTGGCAACGAGCGCACGATCGATGGTGCCCGAGCGCATGATGACTCCGAAGGTGCCGCCGATGACGAGGAGAAAGGCGGCAAGGCCGATCGCGGCCGAGGAACGCGAACCGGACACCAGCCCCTCGAACGGGATGTCGAGAAAGCCCACGCGCTGGCTTGCGCCGAACAGTGGCGCCGGATCGGGTGCGCCCGTGCTGGCGAAGCTTCCGGGCACGAGGCGGCCGTCGGCAACGGCGAACTGGCCCGGCGCGAACAGGAAGGTGGCGCCCCAGGCAAGGAGCGCGAGCACGACAAAGATCACCAGCGTGTCCGGCACGGTGATGCCGGGCCTGGTAGCGGCGTCTGCCGGTTCGGTTTCGGGGGTTCGCATCAGGTGCCGGGCCTCCGCCCGCAGGGTGGCACCTGCGGGCGGATGGTCAAGCAGGTCAGAAGCGGGTGCGCAAGGTTACGCCGAAGGTGCGCGGCTCGCCGAGGAAGCTTCCGAACAGGGTGGTTGCGTTGGGGCCGCCGCGCACCGTCTGGGCGATGGTGCCGGAGCCTTGCAGCGGGGTGTTGAAGGCGACCTGCTGGAACTTCTCGTTCAGGAGATTCTGCGCCCAGGCTTCAACCGACCAGCGCCGGTCGGGACCGGAGAGACCGATGCGCGCATTCACCACGGTGAAGGCCACCTGCTTCTTCTCGGGGAACAGGTCGGAGCCGGTATTGAGCTCCGACTGGAACCGATAGTCCAGATAGAAGAGCGCCGACAGCGTCTCGGAGACCGGCGGGGTCCAGGTTACCGCGCCGGTCTGCACATGCTGCGAGGCGTTGGAGACATTCTGGCCGGGCAGGTTGAACAGCGGCACGGACAGCGGCTGACCCGCGATGCCGGTGAGATTGTTGCGGTAGCGGGTGTCGGCATAGGTGTAGCCGAGGTTGAAGGCGAGGTTGGGCGCCGGCAGTACCTGCGCTTCCAGCTCGAAGCCCTTGGAAACCACGCCGCCGCGAACGCGGTCTGGATCGCAGCGCCCGGTGTTGACGGCGTTGGGGAAGGTCGGCGGGAAATCCCGGTCGCCGCCGCCCAGATCGTCGCGGCAGGACTGGATGTTCTCGACGACGAAGTTGGTGCCGTTGAAGGTGTTGAGCTGGAACTGGTCGAACACCGCGTGGAAGGCCGCGACGTTGAAGCGGAACTCGCGAAAGTTCAGCTTCGCGCCGATCTCGAAACTGTCCACCAGTTCCGGCTCGAACTGGAGGTCGGAGAGATTGACCACACCCGGGTTGAGCGCCGAGCGGTCGAGGTTGAAGCCGCCGGCCTTGTAGCCCTTGGAATAGCTCACATAGGTGAGGATATCGCGGGTCGGCTTGAAGGAGAGGACGGCGGTGCCCGACCATTCCTCCTCCGAGCGCCGGTCGGAGCCCTGGAAGGCGAGGATCGGCGGGATCACGCAGGGCGCGCCGGCAAGCTGGCTGAGCAGTTGCTGGGCGCCGGCCGCTGCCGGCTGGAGGGGCGTGCCGTTGAACTGGTTGAGCGCTGCGATGTTGCCGAGCAGCGTGGCGCAGCCGAGGTTGTTGCCGCGCAGATCGGCATCGAGGGTCTTGCGCTCGTTGGTGTAGCGCAGACCGAGGGTGAGGCTGAGCCGATCCGGCACCAGATCGATCACATTGTGGGTGAAGACGGCGAAGTTGCGGCTTTCCTGCTCGAACCGGTCTTCGACGAGGCCGGTGTTGGATAGCGGCGGCAGGTTCTGGACGACGCCCGCGACAGGCGCTGCGGCTTCGGGCGGCACACCTTGCGAGACCAGGAAGCCCTGCACGAAGGGGCTCAGGTTGGCGAAGCCGGGGAAGGTGGGGATGGAGAGCCGCACCAAGCCATCGGCGTAGCGATCATAATCCGCGCCGTAGCGGAGATTGTCGCGCAGCAGCAGCTTCTCGTTGGCGAAATAGCCGCCGACCAGCCAGTCCAGCCGGTTGTCGAAGGCGGAGCCCTGCAGCCGGACTTCCTGGGTGAAGGTGCGGAAGCGGCGCTGCTGGTCATCGCGGTAGAGGATGTCGAGATTGGTGAAGTCGGCATCCTGGCCGGCCCCGTAATCCCAGCTGCGATAGGCGGTGATGGAGGTGAGCGTCGCGCCGCCGAACCGCCAGGTCAGCTCGCCCGAGAGGCCCCAGTCCTCGACATCGGAGCGATAGTCCCGCCCCGGGGTGATCGAGGTTTCGCGGCGGTAGGTGTCATCCTGGATCACGCCGCCCAGCGAGCGGATAAGGCCCACCACCGGGTTGGCGGCAGTGACGATCACATTGCCCTGCGGATCGCGAATGGTGGAGCGAAACGGCAGATAGGCCGATGCGCAGCATTCCTCCTGCCTCTTGGCATAGTCGCCGATCAGGCGGATCGAGACATCCGAGGATGGTTCGATGCGCAGCTGGCCGCGGATGAGCCAGCGATCCCGATCGTTGACGGTGCGGCCCGAGATCACATCGGTCATGAAGCCATCGCGCGTCACATAGACGCCATCGATCCGGCCGGCGACGGTGTCCGAAAAGGCGCCGGTGACGCCGCCCTGCAGGCGCCAGGCGTTGAAATTCCCGTAGCTGACTTCGGCCTCGCCCTCGGTCGTGAAGCTCGGCTGGCGGGTGACGATGGAGATGAGGCCAGCCGACGCATTGCGGCCGAACAGCGTGCCCTGCGGCCCGCGCAGCACCTCGATCCGCTCGATGGCGCCAAGCTCGGTGAGCCCGGCTCCGGAGCGGGAGCGATAGACGCCGTCGATGAACACCGCGACCGAGCTCTCAAGGCCCGGATTGTCGCCCACGGTGCCGATGCCGCGGATGCGGGCGACGCCGGCGCCGGCTTCGGACGAGGTGGAGGAGACGAGCAGCGAGGGGGCGAGCTGGTTCAGCTGGCGGATGTCGGAGGCGCCGGAGTTCTGCAGCGATTCCGCGGTGACGGCGGAGACGGCGATCGGAACATCGGAGAGCGCCTGTGCCCTTCGGGTGGCGGTGACGATGATCTCGTCGGAGGCGGCCTCGGCCGTTTCGAGGGTGTCGGCCGTCTGTGCGAAGGCGGGGGCCGCCATCGCCGCAGCCGCGGCGGTGGCGAGAAGGATCGCGCGCATGTAACTCTCCCAAGGTGAGGGTTCGGGGGCTGGACAGCCCCTTCTGTGGGGGGGATTTTAGGGAGCGGCCTGAGAGGCTTCAACTTTTTCCGGGGCAGGCGATGCGGGCTGTCGTCGCAGTGTCGCGAAAATGCAACGCCCCGCCTGCGGGCGGGGCGCGAGGAGGTGCGATCCGCAGCCGGTTCAGGCGGCGGCGAGCGCTCCGGCGGGGGCGTGCGAGCGGCGGGCCGCCATGCGCAACATGTCGGCCTGCGACGGGGGCGCGAAGCGAGGCTCCCACTCCGGCCATTCCGGATTGTACCAGAGATCGTCCATGTTGCTGATCCAGCCAAGGGCTTCCGCTTCCCGAACGCGATCTCCACCGCTGGCTGCGGCGCCCATGAAGAAGCTGGCGAGACGATTCAGCACGGAACTGCTCCTTGACTTGACCGGGGCACCTTCTGCCTTGCGTGCGTCAAGGTCAAGTTGGCATTCACTCGTTAACTATCTTTCATGGTTAACGACCTTTTACCATGATTACTTGCCACTTCTGCCCATGGTTGACGGCCGCGCCGGCTTGGCGTTTGCCATCGCCATGGCTGACGCCCCTTCCGCACCCACGATACCACGGCTGGCCGAGCGCGCCGGGGCGATGATGCGGGCCGGCGCGCTGGCCGCCTGGGACGTGCCGGCCGAGGCCTTGGCCATGCGCCGCGACGGGCAGGATATCATCCTGCTCACGCTTGGTGATCCGGAGGGGCCGCCGCACCCGGCGATCATCGAGGCGGCCCAGGCCGCGCTCGCCGCGGGACGGACGCACTATGCGCCGCTTGCCGGCGAGCCCGCGTTGCGGGCGGCGGTGGCCGAGCGGATCGGCTGCGCGGCTGCGTGCGTGACCATCGTGCCCGGCGCGCGGCACGGCGTGTTCGCAGCAATCCAGATGCTGGCCGGGCCGGGCGACGAGGTGATCCTGACCGACCCGCATTATGCCACCTATCCGGGCGTGGTGGCGGCCAGCGGGGCGCGGGCGGTGCCGATCCGGGTGCGGGCGGCGGATTTCGGGCTGGACCGGGAGGCGGTTGCGGCCGCCGTCTCGCCGGCGACGCGGGCGCTCCTGTTCTCCAGCCCCGCCAATCCCACGGGCGCGGCGCTGGATGCCGCAGATTTCGCGTTCCTCGCGGACCTGTGCCGCGCGCGCAACCTGTGGCTGGTGGTGGACGAGACCTACCGCGACTTCGCCTTCGCCTCCGCGCATGTGTCGGCGCGTGATGCGGCCGCGGCGGAGCGGACGGTGGTGGCGGGAACGCTTTCCAAGAGCCACGCGATGACGGGATTCCGGATCGGCTGGGTGGCGGGGCCGTCCGGCTTTGCGCAGGCGATGGAGGAATGGTGCGCGGCTGCGACCTTTGGCGTGGCCCAGTTCGTGCAGGATGCGGGCGTCGCGGCGCTGGCGCTGCCGGACGGGGCGCTTGCCGGCTATCGGGCCGGATTCCGGGAGCGTGCGGCGCTGGTGGTGGCACGGCTGAACAGGATTCCCGGGGTTGCCGCGCGGATGCCGGATGGCGGCATGTTCGTGATGGCGGATGTGCGCGCGGTGGACGCCGATGATGTGGCCCTGGCACGGCGGCTGCTGCGGACCGCGGGGGTGGCGGTGGTTCCCGGCTCCGGCTTCGGGCCCGGCGGTTCCGGCCACCTTCGGCTGAGCCTGACGCCCCCGGTTGAGACCTTGGACCGGGCGCTGGATGCCATCGCGCGCGCGCTCGCCCGCTAGACAGGCGGTTCCGTCGCGCGCCTTGCTTTGCTAATATGGAAGCTGTCGGGGCGTTCATGACGGGAGGCGTCATGCGAGCCTTGGTGTGCATGTTCGGCGCGGCCGTAGCGCCGCTTGTTCTGGCCGTACCGGCGGCCGCGCAGACAGTTGCCGCAACGGTCAGCGGCGCAATCGACGGCGGGTTCGTGGGGCCTGCCGAATGCGCCCAGACGTTCGCCATCGGGGAGACGGTTTCCTGTTCGCGCAGCGGTGCGGATGGAGCCCGCTTTACCGGCGCCGCCCGGGTTGATTCCGGCGGGCGGCTGCGCGGGATCAGCCGTGCCGGGCACAGCGATGCGGCCACCTTGACCACTGGATCCGCCGGCACATCCTGGACCGACACGGTGCGTTTCGGCCCGTTTGCCGATGCCGTGACCGGCATCCTCTTCATCCGCATGTCTGGCGATCAGTTCGCTTCGACCGACGGGGACGGGCGGGAGCTGGCTGCGGCGACCTTGAGCTTCATGCGGCTCGGCGTCTACCGCGACGGGAACCGGGCTGATCCTAATGCCTTCGACGAAGTGC
>JBKBXK010000075.1:0-8881 GCA_046314095.1 Thermaurantiacus sp.
CACCTACGAGACAGTGCCGCTTGCCAAGCCGACCCTCTCTCTTGGCATCGTGCAATCCCGGGTGCGGCCGATTGATGCGACGTCGGAACGCGCTGCGCAGCGCGGTCGTCGCGAAAATCTCGATCACATGCTCAACCTCATCGATGCAGCGCAGGCCTATGGAGGTCGTCGCGACCTGCTGTTCTTCCACGAGTTCCCGCTCACCGGCTGGAGCTATGAGTGGGACAAGGCGCAGGCGCTGCGCGCGGGCATCGAGGTTCCAGGCCCTGAGACGGAGGAGATCGCCCGCAAGGCCAGGCAATATGGCTGCTGGATCGTGTTCGGATCCTATGTCCGCGACCGGGACTGGCCGGGGCATCTTCTCTCCATCACGACACTGGTCGACAGCGAGGGGCGGATCGTCGACAAACACTGGAAGGCGCGGAACATCATTGGCGTGTTCCAGGGCTTTGAGCTGTTCACGACCACCATCCACAATGTGTTCGACCGCTATGTCGAGATGTATGGCCGCGATGCGGTCGTGCCCGTCACCCGGACGCCGCTTGGCAATCTGGGCACCACGTCGACCCAGCGCGAGCCCGAATATATGCGCGCCATGGCAATGAAGGGGGCAGAGATCATCCTCAGAACAGCGACCGGTGGCTTCACCCCGCTCGATATCCAGGCGACCTCACTCTACAATGGTATCTACACGGCGATCGTCAACAACTCGATTTCGCCTGGCATCGGGAAATTCTTCGAAGCGGCCGGAGGCGGTGGCTCGGCGCTCTATGGCCCGCGCGGCGAGGTGGTGGCGCAGGCCCAGACCCAGGCTGAGGAGCTTGTCGGCGCCACCATCCCCATCGCCCAGTTTCGGGAGCGGCACCGGCAGCCGAATGTGCACATGGACCTCGTTCTGGCCGAGTTCACCCGATACCGCTCCCGCCACGCGCCCAACCTGTTCTGGCCGCAATCCCCGAACGACGGGCAGGATGCAATGCGGTTCCTGGCTGACAAGTCCCGCTGGAAGTAAGAGCCGTCAGGCGGTGCGGAGGTCCAATGTTGTTCCCTCCTTCATCCGCTCCATCGAGAAGGCGGAGCTGACGTCTGCGAGATCGGGCACAAGGCTTACGAGCCGCTTGTACACCCGGTCGTAGTGGGCGATGTCGCGCACCATCACCTTCAGGAGATAGTCGGTGACCCCGCTCATCCGGTGGCATTCGACGATCTCCGGTACCGCCTTCACGGCCCGGTCGAAGCCTTCCAGCCACTCCGCCGAATGATTGGCGGTGCGGATGGACACGAAGGCCGTGAGCGCAAGGCCGACCCGCGCCGGGTCCAGGATCGCCGCGCGGCGGGCGATCACGCCCTCCGCCTCCAGCCGCTTGATCCGGCGCCAGCAGGGGTTGGCAGAAAGGCCGACCCGCTCCGAAACCGCCTGGACCGAAAGCGTTGCGTCTTCCTGCAGCACTGCAAGGATATGGCGATCGATGGTATCCAGAACTGCTATATCCGGCATTGTTGGGACAAATATCCCACAGCCGGGCGAATTTCCATAGCGAAAGATGATGAAATCCGCCCCAAACCCATCGAAACAGGCGCCTCGTCATGGGAGGCAAAACTCTGATGCTTGAGCGCCTGTTCCGCGACCATCCGGCCTCGGTGGGCGAGACCTACCTGGAGCACATGGCCCACGCCTTCAGCTTTGGCGTGGCGATGATTCTGGGCGGTTTGGCCTGCATGCTCCACGCGCTGGTGCCCGGCCTTTGCACACGCACCGGGTCGGACTGTATCCGGCGCCTCCACCACCGCATGGTGACGCATCGGCGTGCAAGGCCGGCACCCATCCGAGATGCCGCGCCCGACTGGGTGATCTGATCACTCAGCCCGGCGTTGCGCCGGTCATCCGGTAGAAGATGCCCGGCTCGCGATCCCCGATCAGCTCCAGCACACCCGAGACGATCGTTGGCCGCTCCAACTCGACACGGAACGGTCGGTCGGCCTTCACCTCGATGAACTGATTGGCATTGGCGTGGAGGTGGAACGGGCAGCCGGGTGGATATGCCAAGAGCACGAAATGGCGCTGCGTGGCGCTGTTTTCCAAGGGCATCATGAAGCCGGCCACCCGCACCCGCTGGCCGGCAAGGGCACGCACCTGGGGGGTGTAGCGGGGGCGAGGAATGATCCAGCCCTCCTTCGAGCGTTCCTCGCGAACACCGACATTCTCCAGCACCGTCCACGAGACCCCGCCGCGTGGCGTCGCGGCCGGCCGCCAGATATAGTCCTGAGGCGGCAGGTCGCCGCCGGCCCGGAAGGCCATGGCCGGCGCGGAGGCGAGAAGGCTGAAAAGAAAGGCGCGGCGCAGCATCATCGGTCTCATGTGGCACGTGCGAGCACGGGCGCAAGATCCTGCGCGGAGACACGCAGCGCGGGCAGCAGCGCGGCAAGCGCGCCAAGCCCGACGACAGCAAGCCAGATAAGCCCCTCGCCCGGATGCGTTGCAAGCGGGGCGAGGCCGACATCGCCCAGCGTGCGATTAGTCGTTGCGGCAAGCCAGACAAGGAAATGCGCCAGCAGGAGGCCAAGCGTCGCGCCAGCTGCCGCCTGCAGCACGCCTTCCAGCATGATGGTGCCAGAGACCTGCCCGCGCGATGCCCCCATCACCCGCATCAGGGCCAGGTCGCCCTCGCGCGCCTCGGCGGCGGCGCGAATGGCAATGAAGATGGCAAGGCCGCCCACGACGGCGATGACAAGGCCGAGCCATCGCACCGCCTCCACCGACACGCCAACGATGCCGAGGAGCCGGGCGGTTTCCACTGCCGGAACGGCGGCCTGCATGTCGGTTCCGCGGTTGATCATGCTCGGCAGCCGCACGGCGGCTGCGGCATTGGAATAGGTCACCAGGATCGAGGTTATCTCCTGGCCCAACTCGGTCTGGACAGGGAGGCCAGCCGGCACATCGGCATTGACCCTAGCCACACGCGGTGCACGGTCGGCGCCATGATCGTGGCCGTGGTCGCCGCCCTTGCCATGGTCATGATGATGGTGCCCGTTGCCATGGTCATCTCCGTCGCCATTCCCGTGATCGTGATCATGGTCGTGCGCGATTCCGTGCGCATCCCACACCGCCTCGACCGAGGTGAGGATGAGGCGGTCGATGACCGTGCCCGTCGGCCCGAGAATTCCGGTGACCGTGTAGGGCACCTCCTCGTGAACGTGCCCGGTGTCATCTCCGAGTCCGTGGGTTCCGAAAAACCGCTGGCCGATGTCAAGGCCGCTGCGACGCGCAACGGTGGCGCCGATCACGGCATCATGATGCTCTTCCACACCGCGGCCCCGCGCAATCCTTGCCTCGTGCAGCTCCAGGAACGACGGCTCAGTACCGACGATGCGAAAGCCGCGGAAGCTGTCGCCGAGCGCCAGAGGCACTGCCCGCGCAACAAACGGGTCGTTGCGGAGCAGCGCCAGCCGCTCGAAGGGCACATTGCCGGTCGGCGTGTCGACATGATGGACGCTGGAAAGAACGAGCTGCAGTGGCGAGCCTTTGGCGCCCACCACGAGGTCGATGTTGCGGCTGTTGCTCTCCAGCCGGTCTGCAAGCTGGGTCGTGACCAGCAGCAGAAAGGCAAGCAGCGCGGTTGCGAGTGCGAGCAGCATGATATTGAGCGCGGTGACAAGCGGCCGGTCGCGCAGGAAGGCGAGCGCAAGGTTCAGCATGCAGCTGTCTCCGTGCCTAGACGCAAATGGGCGGGGATATGCGCAAGCAGCCGGGCGTCATGCGTTGCCACGAGAAGCGTTGCACCGGTCTCGGCCGCGCTTTCCAGAAGCAGATCCGCTACGCGCGCGGCATTTCCGTCGTCGAGCGCGGAGGTCGGCTCGTCGGCGAGCAGCAGCGTCGGCCGCGTGACGATCGCCCGCGCGATCGCCGCGCGCTGCGCTTCACCCTGGCTCAGCTCTCGCGGCTTCGACCCGGCGAGCCGCGCAATCCCGAGCCGATCCAGCACGCGGTGGAGAAGCGACTGGTCCGGCCTGCCGGCCAGGCGCTGCGCGAGCGCGAGATTTTCGGCCACGGTCAGGGCCGCCACCAGCCGGATGGTCTGGAACACGATGCCGATGTGCTGGCGGCGGAGTGCATCGCGGGCCGAGGGTGCAGCCGATGATATTTCTGATCCGGCCACAACCACCCGGCCGGAATCCGGTGTCAGGAGGCCGGCCACGAGGTTCAGGAGGGTCGTCTTGCCTGATCCGGATGGGCCGAGAAGCAGATGATGCACGCCAGCATCGACGGCGAGGGACACATGATCGAGGATGCTCTGTCCGCCGCGGGCGAATGAAACCCCCTCGAGACGCAGCACCGCTGCGCCAGAAGTATCAGCATCTATGAGCATGCCGCCCAGTTACATAGTTACATGCATGGCTGCCAACCGAAATCGGCAGGCGATGGGCTGGCCTACTCCGCGGCCATCCGGAGTTCCTGCTCTCGCCAGACGGGCTGGCTTGGCGCCGGAAGGCCGGTTTCCTCCAGGGAGCGGGCGCGCAGCGTCTCAATCCCGGGGCCGAAATTGAAAAGCGGAAGCTTGTCTCCCCGTGCGCTGCGCATCGCGTCGCGCAGGCGGGTGGTTGCTGACTCGTCAACGCTGCCTTCGTCGGAAATGACAACGCCATAGGCCCGCGCGCCGTCGCGCGTGACCAGCCCCTGGCGCACCTCAAGTGCTACCAGCGCTGCGTCGCGCTGCAGGGGGTCTCCCCAGCCGCCTCCACCCCAGGTGATGAAGTGCAGCTGGTCCCCCTTTTCCACCTCGAGCCGGTCGATCTTGTTGGGAACGACTTCCCGGCTGCCGTCAGCCCGTTCAAGGATCTTCCGTGCGCGCGTGCCCGGCTGGCCGCCGTTGACGCCCCACGGGGGCACGAACCAGCGGTCGTCATGGATGGAGACGGTTCCGCCTTCGAGGAACCGGTAGCTCATGTGAATGCCATTGCCGCCGCGGTGCAACCCTGCGCCGCCGGAATCCGCGACTGCTTCGTACCGCTCGATCCGCAGGGGGAAGTAGCGCTCGAGGAACTCGTTGGGCACGTTGGTAAATCCCGGCCACAGCGAATGTCCGTCCGGTCCATCGCCAAGGGGTCGCCCCGGAATGCCCCCGAAGCCGATCTGGAACAGCTGGAACCACTTGCCCTGCTCGTCCGTGCCGGAGAACATCAGGTGCGGGCTGGAGGAAAAACCGGCGGCGTTCAGGAATTCAGGCGTCTTCTGGCCAAGGAGGCCACCCAGAATGTCGAAGATGCGGCCGAGCGCATGGGTGCGGCCGGATAGCGCGGCCGGATAGCGCGGTTTCAGGAGCGAACCTTCGGGGATGCGCACATCGATGAGCGGATAAAAGCCATCGTTGAACAGGATCTGCGGATCGAACACCATGATCATGTAGATTCCGAAGAACATCTTGAACATGTTTTCGTTCAGGTAAAAATTGATGGATGCTGCCGACTGTGGATCTGTGCCCTCGAAATCGAGGATCACTTTCTCACCTTCCCGCCACATGGTGCATTTGATTCGATATGGGCCGAATCCGACGCCGTCATCGCAGACATAGTCTTCAAAGCTGATCGGTTCCTCGGATATTGCCTGGGCAATCAGGGCCTTCATTGCCCGGTAGTTGCGGTCGAGCAGGGCGCGGGTCGCCGAAACATAGATATCCTCGCCAAAGCGATCGCACATCTCGTGGATGCGCCTTGCCGCGACCCGGCACGATGCGATCAGCGCATTGAGGTCTGCCATGCACCAGTCGGGCTTTCGGGTCTGGTGCATGATCAGCTTGACGAGATCCTCATTGTAGGCGCCGCGCTTCCAGATCTTGACCGGTGGAATCCGCACGCCTTCCTCGAAAATCGAGGCGGCATCGATCGGCATGGATCCCGCCACCTTGCCGCCGATGTCGGACTGGTGGCCGAACATCGCGGTCCAGGCGAGGAGCCTCCCGTCGCGGTACACCGGAAGCAGCACCAGCCAGTCATTCGAGTGGGAGATCGCGCCTTCGCAGCTGTAGGGGTCGGAGAGGAAGATCATGTCTCCATCCTCGATCTCGCCGTCCCAGCCCCTCAGGAAGCCGTCGATGAAACTGCCGAACTGGCCCACGATCATCCGCCCCTCGGCATCGGCGATCAGCGGAAAGGCGTCGCCCTGCTCGCGGATACCCGGGCTCATGGCGGTGCGCACCAGGGTCGCATCCATCTCGATGCGCGCGTTCCTCAGCGCATTCTCGATAATGTCGAGCGTCACTGTGTCGATCGACACGGCGGCGAACGGGCGCGGATTGGTCTCGACAATGCGGGCGGGCATGGGCGCTTCCTCGGTGCTGGCGGCTTATTCCGGGCGGATCAGTATATTGCCGAACGGGTCCACCTCGCCCGTGTGGCCAACGTGGATGAGAGTCGTCGAGTCCATCTCGGTGACGATCGCGGGGCCACGGATGATGTCGCCGGCGCGGAGCCTCGCACGATCGAAGATCGCGGCCTCGCGCGCAGCGCCGTTCATCCAAAGCTGATGGTCGCGCACGCGGGCCGCGGCCGGTGTCCCGTCGCCCTTCGCGATCTCCGGGGCCTGGACATTGGCAGCCGTGCCCAACGCGATCACCCGGATGTTCACGATTTCCTGCGGCACCTCGAGGTTGAAGGTGAAGAGCCGCTTGTGCTCCGCATCGAATGCGGAGACAACCGAAGCGATGCTGCTGCCGCGCGGGCTCGGCATCGGCAGTTCGAATGCCTGGCCGGCGTAGCGGATGTCCAGCTCAACGCGCAGCTCCTGATCGGCCTGGGCAACGCCCTCCGCCTCGAGCTCAGCGGCCACCTGCGTCACGATCTCCTCGATGACCGCGCCTACCTCCGCGTCGTTCGTTTCCGGGACAAGGCGGTTGAAGCTGCGCTGTGAATCCACGCGCAAGCGCGTGGTGGCATCGCCGTAGGCGCAGAGCACTCCTGCTGAAACCGGCACGATCACCGGCCAGCTGCCCATCAGCATGGCCATGGCGTTGCCGTGCAGCGGCCCGGCGCCACCGAAGGGCATCAGCGCGAAGTCCCGCGGGTCATAGCCTTGCTGGACCGACACGAGCCGCAGTGCCCCGAACATGTTCTCGTTGACGATGGCGATGATGCCGGCGGCCGCTTCCATCAGGCCGATGCCGAGCGCGTCGGCGATTTTCTGCACCGCCTTGCGTGCGGCTTCCCGATCCAGACGAAAGGCGCCGCCGAGGAGATCCTCCGGAAGATAGCCGAGCACCACATTCGCGTCGGTCACCGTCGGCTCGGTGCCGCCTTTGCCATAGGCAGCCGGCCCAGGAACGGCGCCGGCGGATTGCGGGCCGACGCGGAGCGCACGCGTGAGCTCGGGCACAGTGGCAATCGAGCCGCCGCCCGCACCAACTGTCTTCACATCGAGCGACGAGGCGCGGACGGTCAGGTGCCCAACGCTGGTCTCGCGCCGGAGCTTCGGCTGATGGTTTTCGATGAGCGCGACATCGGTGGAGGTGCCGCCCATGTCGAGGGTGAGCACATTCGGAAAGCCGGCGTTGCGGGCAACCCAGACCGCGCCGGCGACACCGCCAGCCGGGCCCGACATCAGAAGATTGACCGGCGCTTCGCAGCTCTTGTCTGCGGTCATCAGGCCGCCATCGGAGCGCAACAGGTTCAGCTTTGCGGGCGTGCCCCACGCCTTCAGCTCGCGGTCGAGATTCCCGACATAGCGGGAGACCGTCGGCCGCACTGCCGAGTTGGCGACGGTCGTCAGCGCCCGCTCATATTCCTGCATTTCCGGCAGGATGTCGGCCGATATGGAAACGGGCACACCAGGCAGGACCTCGGACACAATCTCTGCCACCCGCCGCTCGTGCGCATCATTCACATAGGCGTTCATCAGGCAGACGGTGACGGCCTCCACGCCTTCGGCCTTCAGCGTGCCGAGGCTCTGCCGAAGCATCTCCTCGTCGAGCGGCCGGACGATCGCGCCATCGGCGCCGATCCGCTCATGTGCCTCGATGGTTGCCTCCAGAGGCGCCAGAGGCTGCGGCTTGGGCCAGATGATCCAGGCAGCGAGCCCGCCTGGCACCAGGGAGCGGGCGATCTGCAGGATGTGGCGATAGCCTTCGGTCACGACGAGGCCGACGCGGGCAATCTTGCCTTCCAGCACTGCGTTGGTGGCAACCGTGGTGCCGTGCAAGAACATGCCGACATCGGCCGCTGCGATGCCGGCCGCCTCGCAGACTTGCCGCGCACCCGAAACGACGGCCCGGCTGGGATCGTCGGGCGTTGAGGGCACCTTGTCTCGGACGGTGCGGCCCGTGGCCTCGTCGATGACCAGGAGGTCGGTGAAGGTGCCGCCGACATCGACGCCCAGGCGATAGCTCATGCTGCTTCGGCTCCCAGTGGCTGGAAGTCGCCGGCGCGTCCTACGGCGGAGGGGAGCGGGCGACCGAGAATGGTCTGAAACCAGTGGTTGATGGCGATCAGACGCCCGAGGTCGAGGCCAGTGGACACGCCCGAGCGCCCGAATGTGTACACAAGATCCTCGGTTGCGATATTGCCGGTCGCCCTGGGGGCAAACGGGCATCCGCCCAGACCGCCAAGGCTGGAATCGAGCACGGTGACACCGGCCTGCCAGGCTGCCCAGGCATTGGCGATGCCAGTGCCGCGGGTGTTGTGGAAATGCGCGCGCAAACGAACCGATGGCGCGGCCTCGCGCACCTGGCCGACGAGTTCCGTCACCTGTGCCGGAACACCAACCCCGATCGTATCGGCGATGGCGATTTCCTCGGCACCCGCATCCGCCATGTCGGCCGCCAGTTGCGCCACCCGCTCCGGCGGCACCGGCCCTTCGAACGGGCAGCCGAACGCTGCCGAGATCGTGACCTGA
>JBKBXK010000076.1:0-8877 GCA_046314095.1 Thermaurantiacus sp.
CGATTGCCTTGTCGGGTATGACCTGACTCGGTTCGAGCAACTGCAGGCTGAACTCACGGAGCGATTCGCCGGCGATTACGGGCCACAGCGCAGTGACTTTGCGCGCGCGATGTTCGGCATGGCCGAGACACTGCGCTACGACGACAATGGGCGGGTCATTCTCTCGACGATCCTCAAGGATCTGGGCCAGATCGACACGACCGCACTGCTCCTGGGCAGCGGTGACTATTTCGAGATCTGGTCGCCCGAGAGGATGATGGCCACGTCCGGACAGGACCCGCGGCTCGTGCGCACCGTGCGTGCCCTGCTCGCGGCGCGCGCCCGGTGAGCATGGCCGACGCATCGGCCGCCGACAGGGCTGGGCATGTTCCCGTGCTGATCGACGAGGTGATGGCAGCGCTTGCTCTCGAGCCGGGCGCGCATCTGGTGGACGGAACCTATGGCGCTGGGGGCTATGCAGCGCGGGCGCTTGCCCGTGGCGCGCGGGTTACAGGCTTCGACCGCGACCCGCGGGCGATTGCCGCTGCCGCGCCGGCGGTCGCCCGGTCGGGCGGCCGACTGACACTCGTCACCGCCCCCTTCTCGACCATGGCGGAGCGGCTGGGCCGCGCTTCGGCCGATGCCGTGGCGCTCGATCTCGGTGTGTCGTCGATGCAGCTCGATGATCCGGCCTACGGCATCAGCTTTCGCGCCGATGGGCCGCTCGATATGCGGATGGGCGACGTCGGGCCGACGGCGGCGGACTTCCTGAACAATGCGAGCGAGGCGGAGATTGCTGAGGTGCTGTTCCGCCTTGGCGAGGAGCCGGCATCCCGGCGCATCGCCCGGGCGATCACGGCTGCCCGGCCGCTCCTGACAAGCGGCGCGTTTGCCGACGTTGTGCGGCGGGCACTTGGGTCTCCGCGCGGCCAGCGACGTGATCCCGCCACCCGCAGCTTCCAGGCGGTCCGGATGCACGTGAACGACGAACTTGGCGAACTGGCCCGGGGGCTTGAGGCGGCCGAGGCGGTGCTCGTGCCTGGCGGACGGCTTGCAGTGGTGAGCTTTCACAGCCTCGAAGACCGGATGGTGAAACGGTTTCTCGCCGAGCGGTCGGGCAGCATTGCACGCGGCTCGCGCCATCTGCCAGACGCGCCATCAGGCGCCTTGGCGCCGACGTTCGAACCGCCGACACGTCCTCGGAAACCCGGTGCCGCCGAACTGGCGGCAAACCCGCGTGCGCGTTCCGCCATCCTCCGCGCAGCACGCCGGTCTGGCGCCCCCCCCTGGCCACGTACCGTGTCGCCGTCCCCGGAGGCGCGGCCGTGATCCGCCGGCCCCGCCTGTCCCGTCGCGCGCATCAGCGCCCGCCTTCGCCGAACACAAAGGTGCGCGACGCCGGGCGACGCAGCGGCTGGGCTGCAACCGCCATGCTCGTCGCGGGAACCCTTGCCGTCGCGGTTACTGGCTACAGTCTGAGCGTCGCGGTGTCGGACGAGCGGCGGGAGGTGCGGAGGCTCGAGGCCCGGACTGCGGAGCTTCATGATCTGAACCGCGCGCTGGAGGCCGAGCTTCGCGTGCGGATGCGGTTGCCGCAGTTGCAGAGCTGGAACGATGGCGTGCTTGGACTGCTGCCGATCACCGCGGAGCAACATGTTGGGGTGCCGCGGGCCCTTGCGCGGTTCGCAATGCCCGTCGCCAGGCCGCAGTCTGCGCCAACGCTGGCGCTGATGACCCGTGAGGTCGCGCCACAACCACAGCCAACCCTCGTGTCCGCGCCCGATGCGCTTGGGGCGCCCGTCCCGCGTCGCCCCGGCTCGGCAGCTTCAGACGCGTCCTTGCCACCTGGGAACCGGCCGGCCCACACGCCTCCGCCAGCGCCCCGTGCGCCAGCTGCGCCGCTGTCTGGGCCGACGCTGGCATCCGGGCAGGCGCCCAAGCTGCCGTCCGGCGCATTGCTGCCGCCGCCTTTGCCGTCTGATCTGTTGCGTCTCGTGGAGCTCGAACCGGGAGCGCCTGCGCCTTGAGCCCGATCGCGGTCCGCCGCACGGGCGTTCGTCTCCCCGGGCTCCAGCAGCAGGCGCTGTCGGTCGCGCGGCAGCGGCTCGCAGCCGGTATCCTGCTGTTTCTCGGCTTGGTGCTGCTCGTTGGCCTGCGCCTGCTCGATCTTGGCGCACTCTCGGATGGGGAGCTGTCCCGTCCGGTGCGTGGGGCAGGAATGATGCCGCCGCGCGCGGACATTGTTGACCGCAACGGCGTCCCGCTCGCCTCCACCTACGAAGCCTTCGGCCTTGCGGCGCGTCCGGCCGACCTCACCCGAGACAGGACCGAACTCGTCCGCCGCCTCTCGGAAATCTTCCCCGACCGGGACGTTGCGGCGATCGCGTCGGCGCTCAACCACTCCGGCCGGTTCCGCTACATCGCGCGGCGCATCCGCCCGGACCAGGCGCAGCGCGTGCGCGAACTCGGTGAGCCGGGCCTAACCCTGGAGCGCGAGCCGGATCGCCTCTACCCCAATCTCTCGCTGGCGGCCCACCTCATTGGCACCACCACCATCGATGGCGCAGGATCAGCAGGGATCGAGCGCGCCTTCGACACGCGGCTTACGGACCCGGATCGGAGGGACCAGCCGCTGGTGCTGTCCATGGATGCGCGGGTCCAGCAGGCGCTGGAAAGCGAGCTTGCGGCCGAAATGGAGCGCCAGCAGGCCGAGGGCGCGGCGGGCGTGGTGATGGACGTCGACACCGGCGAGGTGTTGGCAATGGCCTCGCTGCCGGCCTACAATCTCAACCAGCCCGGCGGCCTGCCTGGCATGCCCGAATATATCAACCGGGCGACCCTCGGGGTCTATGAGCTCGGTTCCACGTTCAAGCCATTCACCGTGGCCATGGCGCTGGAAGCTGGAGTGGTCCCGTCATTGGCGACGAAATATGCCGTCTCCGGCCTGCGCGTTGGCCGGCATACCATCACCGACGTCCACCGGCGCGGCGGCCCCTTCACGGTGCCGGAAGTGGTCATCTACTCGTCCAACGTCGCAACGGCCCGCATGGCGGAGCAGATGGGGCGGCAGAAACAGGAAATGTTCCTGCGCAGGCTCGGGATGATGGAGCGCGCGCCCGGCGAGATCCTCGAAAAGGGGCGCACGTTAACGCCGCCGACGAACAACTGGGGCCTCGCTTCGGTGCTGACGGTCGGTTTCGGCCACGGCATCGCGGTCACCCCGCTTCATCTCGCCAACGCCTACGCAACCCTTGTCAATGGAGGGATTCATCGGCCCGCAACCTTCCTGAAGGTGCCGCGTGGCCAGCAGGTGCCGGGCGAGCGGGTGTTCTCCGAGGAGGTGTCCCGGCTTTCCAACGGAATGCTCCGGCTCGCGGTCACCGAGGGCACTGGTCGGCGTGCCGATGCGCCGGGCTACAGGGTGGGCGGAAAGACCGGCACTGCCGAGAAGCCGCGGCCGGGCGGCGGCTATTACAAGAACCGCAACATTGCCACCTTTGCCGGCGCTTTCCCGATGGACGCACCGCGCTATGTGATCGTCATCATGATCGACGACCCCAGGGGTGCCAAGGAGACCGGCTTCTCCCGCGGCGCCGGTGCCGTGGCCGCCCCCGTTTTCCGGAACGTTGTGCACCGGATCGCACCTGTGCTCGACGTGCTCCCGGACGACACGAAGGACATGGACCTGTCCGCTTTCACCGGTCTCTACACGCCGCGGCGCGCGCGATGACCCGGTTTGCGGACACACCGCTCGCGGGCCTCGGATCGGCCATTTCCGGCTTTGCGATCGACCATCGCGAGGTGGCGCCGGGCCATGTGTTCGGGGCCTTTCGTGGCGCTGCGTTCGATGCCGAGACGGTGATCCCCGAAGCCATTGCGCGCGGCGCGATAGCGGTCATCGCGCGGCCCGAGGCCAAGGTGGAGGGCGCGCTGCATGTGCCCGATCGAGAGCCCCGCCGCCTGTTCGCGGGGCTCGCCGGCCGCTACTTTGCGCCGTTCCCGGAACTGGTCGTCGCCGTCACCGGCACCAATGGGAAGACCTCGACAGTCGAACTTGCTCGTCAGCTCTGGCGGCTCGCGGGCCATCGGGCGGCCAGCATCGGGACCCTGGGAGTCACTACTGACGCAGACCGGGCGAAGGCCGGGCGCGGCGGCCTCACCTCGCCCGATATCGTCACCTTTCTTGCGACCGCCGCCGGGCTTGCGCGAGAAGGTATTTCGCACCTCGCGTTCGAGGCGTCGTCCCACGGGCTCGACCAGCGCCGCGTCGCGGGCATTCCGCTGGCCGCTGCCGCCTTCACCAATTTCACGCGCGACCATCTGGACTACCACGGCACCATGGAGGCCTATTTCGCCGCCAAGGCCCAGCTGTTCGGCGAGATGCTCTCGCGGGGCGGTGCCGCTGTGGTCTGGCAGGATCACTCCTCCGAGTCTGCGCATTGGAACGCGCGGATATGCGACCTCGCACGGTCACGCGGCCAGCGACTGCTGACGGTGGGGCCCGACGGCGATGCGCTTCGGCTCGTGGCCCGCGTGCCGACGCTGCTCGGGCAGACGCTGGAGGTTGCCCATGGCGCCATCCGGCAAAAGGTGACCTTGCCGCTGATCGGCGCCTACCAGGCCGCCAATGCCATGGTTGCGGCCGGGCTGGTGATCGCCACCGGTGGCGAACCAGGAAAGACGCTGGCAGACCTCGCCCGCGTTACCGGCGTTCGCGGCAGGCTCGAGCGTGCCGTGATCACCCGCGCGGGTGCTCCGGTTTATGTCGACTATGCGCATACGCCCGATGCGCTTGCAGCCGCGATTGCTGCGCTCCGCCCGCACGCTGCCAACCGGCTGATCACGGTGTTCGGTTGTGGCGGTGACCGGGACCGCGGCAAGCGTCCTGAGATGGGCCGGATCGCGGCCGAACAGTCGGATGTTGCTCTTGTAACCGACGACAACCCCCGGACCGAAGACCCCGGCGCCATACGCGCAGAAATTCTTGCCGGCTCCCGAATCCTGAAAGACGTCCCCGGGCGGCGCGCGGCAATCGCTCGCGCAATCGCACTCGCGCGCGATGGGGATATCGTGCTGATCGCCGGCAAGGGGCACGAACAAGGCCAGACCATCGGAGACCATGTGCACCCTTTCGACGACGTTGAAGTCGCCCGCGATGTCGCTGCCGGCGAGGAGGCGGCATGACCAACGGCTCGCTTACCCCGCTGTGGACATCAGCGGCAATTGCCTCGGCCGTTGGCGGCGCAGCGAGTGCGGCATTCAGCGTCGATGGAGTCACCTTCGATTCGCGCGACGTCCGGCCCGGTGATCTTTTCGTGGCGCTGAGAGGCGAGACCTTGGATGGCCATGCCTTCGTGCCCGATGCCGTGCGTCGCGGCGCGACTGGCTGCCTCGTCGAGCGCGGCGTCGATGCAGCGCATGTGCGCGTGGCCGATTCGCTTGCGGCCCTCGAAAGGCTTGCTGCCGCGGCGCGCACGCGCGCTTCCGCCGCCACCGTCATCGGCGTCACCGGGAGCGTCGGCAAGACAAGCGTGAAGGAAGCGCTGCGTCGCGCGTTTCAGCGGACGCACGCCGAGGCAAGCCATTGGTCGGTCAAGAGCTACAACAATCACACCGGGGTGCCCCTCAGTCTCGCCCGCATGCCAGCCGATGCGCGATGGGCTGTGTTCGAGCTCGGCATGAACCATGCAGGCGAAATCTCGGTGCTCACCCGGCAGGTGCGCCCGCATGTGGGGCTCATCACCTGGGTTGCGCCGGCGCATATCGAGAACTTCGCTGATGGCGAGGCAGGTATCGCTCGTGCGAAGGCAGAGATTTTCGAGGGCCTTGAGCCGGGCGGATGCGCCGTGATCCCGGCCGACAACCGGCACGCGCCGGTCCTCGCCGGGCGCGCGCGGGAGCTTGGCGCCCAAATCCTGACCTTCGGCCGTTCTGCCGATGCCGATGTGCGCCTGCTCGCGGCGCGGCCTGCGCACCTGGGCCCGGAGCTCTGTGTCGATGTGGCTGGCGACGAACTGCGGTTCACGCTCGGGCTCGAAGGCGCGCACTGGGTTTCCAACGCGCTTGCGGTCCTTGCAACCGTCTGCGCGGCGAAAGGCGATGTGGCCGAGGCGGCGCTTGCCTTGTCTGACATGGCCCCGCTCGCCGGTCGCGGAGCCTTGCTTCGGGTGCCCGTGTCCGGCGGAACAGCAGTCATCCTCGATGAAAGTTACAATGCCAACCCGGCATCGATGGCTGCGGCACTTGCCGTCCTCGGTGCGCGGCCTGAGCGGCGCCGGCTGGCGGTGCTCGGCGCCATGAAGGAGCTCGGTGCCCATTCGGCGGCGCTTCATGCCGGCCTCGCTGGCCCGATCGCCGAGGCAGATGTGTCGGAGCTTGCACTGGTGGGCCCGGAGATGGACGCACTCGCCGCGCCCGCCGCCGAGCGGCTCGCCGACGCCGAACAAGCAGCTGCCTGGGTGCGCGCGAAGCTCCGCCCGGGAGATGTGCTGTTGGTGAAGGGGTCCAACTCCGTCGGGCTCGCTGCGGTGGTGAACGCGCTCGCGGGTGCGGAGGAGCCAGCGGCATGATCTACCATCTCTTCGAATGGCTGGGCTTTCCCGGTCCGTTCAACGTGGTGCGCTATCTTACCTTTCGGTCCGGTGCCGCCATGATGACAGCGCTTGGCCTTGCACTGCTGCTGGGCCCCGCGTTCATACGCTGGCTGCGTACGCAGCAGGGCCGGGGCCAGCCGATCCGCGAAGACGGGCCGGCAAGCCATCTCATCACCAAGAAGGGCACCCCGACCATGGGGGGCCTCCTGATCCTGATCTGCCTCACCCTTTCCAGCCTTCTTTGGATGGAGTGGGATCGGCCGTTTGTCTGGATCTGCCTGTTCGTCACGCTCGGTTTCGGCGGCATCGGCTTCCTGGATGATTATGCCAAGGTGACCCGAAGCAGTTCGGCCGGTGTTTCCGGGAGGGCCCGGCTGCTGATGGAGTTTCTGATCGCCGGCCTTGCCGTGTTTGCAGTCAGCCAGTCCACCGGCACGACCCTCTATTTTCCCTTTCTGAAGGATGCCGGTGTCGAACTCGGCTGGCTCTACCTTCTGTTCGGCGCGTTCGTGATCGTGGGTGCGGCCAATGCCGTGAATCTTACCGACGGGCTCGATGGGCTCGCAATCATGCCGGTCATCATCGCCGCGCTCACTTTCGGGATCATTGCCTATCTCGTCGGCAATGCCGTCTTCGCCGAGTATCTCGGTGTCCACTTCGTCCGCGGTTCGGGCGAGCTACTGGTCTTCTGTGGCGCGGTGGTCGGCGCTGGTCTGGGCTTTCTCTGGTTCAATGCCCCTCCCGCTGCTGTTTTCATGGGCGACACCGGCAGCCTCGCCCTCGGCGGCGCGGTCGGAACCATGGCGGTGATCACCAATCACGAACTTGTGCTCGTGGTGGTCGGCGGCCTGTTCGTGATCGAGGCGGTTTCGGTGATCGTCCAGGTCGCGAGTTTCAAGATGACCGGCAAGCGGGTCTTCAAAATGGCGCCATTGCACCATCATTTCGAGCAGCTGGGCTGGTCGGAGTCGACGATCGTCATCCGCTTCTGGATCATCTCCCTCATCCTCGCCCTTTCCGGGCTGGCGACCCTGAAGCTCCGCTGATGATTGCCGCGCCCTCGCTTTCGGGAAAGAGATTCGCAGTCTTCGGGCTTGCGCGCACGGGCCTCGCCACGCTTCGCTTCCTTGCGCGATCGGGCGCCGCCGCGAGTGCCTGGGACGAACGGGCGGACGCGCGCGATGCCGCTGCTGCCGCTCTCCCGGGCCTGTCCCTTGAAAACCCCATGGACCGGGATTTCGTCGAGCTCGACGGCCTCCTGGTGTCTCCGGGCGTCCCGCTCGATCGCCATCCCCTGGTCGCACGCGCCCGCGCGGCCGGCATACCTGTCTTGGGAGACATGGAGCTCTTCCAGCTGGCCCGCGAGGCGCTGCCGCCGCATCGGCTTGTCGGCGTTACTGGCACCAACGGCAAGTCGACCGTCACGGCGCTGCTGCACCACCTGCTGCTGGCCGGCGGGATGCTTGCGCGCATGGGCGGCAATATCGGTGCCCCCGTGCTGGACCAGGCGCCGCTTCCTGCCGGCGGCACCTATGTGCTGGAGCTGTCGAGCTTCCAGATCGATCTTTCTGCGACCCTCGCCTGTGACATTGCCATCTTCACCAATCTCACGCCGGACCATCTCGATCGCTATGACGGGATGGCAGCCTATTGTGCCGCCAAGGAGCGGTTGTTCGCCATGCAGCCGCAAGGCGGCCGCGCAATCGTTGCAACCGACGACGCCTGGACCCGGGATGCGTTCGCCCGGCTTCCGCCACAAGTGCAAGGGCTTGCCGTTTCGGCAGCCGATATCCCCTCCTTCGATCAGGCCCGTTGGCCCGGTCTTCCCGGACCGCACAACGCCCAGAATATCGCCTGTGCCGCAGCCGCGGCGCGCCTGCTCGGGCTCGGCGAGGGCGCGGTCGAGCGCGGGCTTGCCAGCTTTCGGCCACTGGCGCACCGCATGCAGCAGGTCGCGAACCTCGGCGGCGTCCGATTCGTCAACGACAGCAAGGCAACCAACCCGGCAAGCGCTGCCCCGGCGCTCGCAAGCTTCGACTCTGTCCTGTGGATCGCCGGCGGCCGCGCCAAGTCGCCGGAGCTTGAGGCATGCCGGCCGTATTTCGAGCGCGTAAAGTCGGCCTTCCTCATCGGCGAGGCGGCAGACGCATTCGCAACGATCCTTTCTGCCGACGGGGTGAGGGCACGGGTCTCCGGTACGCTCCAACGTGCGGTGAGCGAGGCAGCCGCAGCGGCGTCTCCGGGCGACACCGTGCTGCTGTCGCCGGCCTGTGCCTCTTTCGACCAGTTCGCGGACTTCGAGGCG
>JBKBXK010000077.1:0-8576 GCA_046314095.1 Thermaurantiacus sp.
CAAACAGGCGCGGCAAGCGCGCCGCCCAAACAGGCGCGGCAAGCGCGCCGCCCAAACAGGCGCGGCAAGCGCGCCGCCCAAACAGGCGCGGCAAGCGCGCCGCCCAAACAGGCGCGGCAAGCGCGCCGCCCAAACAGGCGCGGCAAGCGCGCCGCCCAAACAGGCGCGGCAAGCGCGCCGCATTGTGCAGGTGCGGCCTGCGGCATATGTCCAAGCCATGAATCGGCCCATCCCGAGCGCATCCGAACTCACCATTCGCCGCCGCAAGCCGGACTGGCTGCGCGTGCGCGCGCCCACTGGCGAAACCTTCGCGGAAACCCGGCGCCTGATGCGCCGGCTCAACCTTGCCACTGTCTGCGAGGAGGCTGCCTGCCCCAACATCGGCGAATGCTGGTCGCAGAAGCATGCAACCGTGATGATCCTGGGTGACACATGCACCCGCGCTTGCGCCTTCTGCAACGTGAAGACAGGAATGCCCGGCCCGGTCGATCCGCTGGAGCCAGTGCATGTCGCCGAAGCCGCCGCCGAGCTCGGCCTTGCCCACATCGTCATCACCTCGGTCGACCGCGACGACCTTCCCGATGGCGGGGCAGGGCAGTTCGTGAAGGTCGTCAGCGCCATCCGCGAGCGCTCGCCAGCCACCACCATTGAGCTGCTCACGCCCGATTTCCGCAACAAGTCACTGGCCGCGGTCGAGGCCATCGTCGCCGCCCGGCCCGATGTCTACAACCACAATCTGGAAACCGTGCCGCGCCTCTATCCCACCATTCGCCCCGGCGCGCGCTACTACCAGTCGCTTCGCCTCCTCGAGACGGTGAAGCGGCTCGATCCGTCGATCTTCACAAAGTCCGGCCTGATGGTCGGCCTCGGCGAAGAGCCGCTGGAAGTCCAGCAGGTGATGGACGACATGCGGATTGCCGACATCGATTTCCTCACCATCGGCCAGTATCTGCAACCCACCCCGCGCCACGCGCCGGTCAGCGACTTTGTCACGCCCGCGCAGTTCGATGCCTATGCCGCCATCGGCCGCTCGAAGGGCTTCCTCCTGGTCGCTTCCTCGCCGCTCACCCGCTCCTCCTACCATGCCGGTGAGGATTTCCTGGCCATGCAGGCGGCCCGCGCCGCGGCCGTGAACGCAGCCATGCCCGCCCCGGGACCCGCCCTTGCCTAGCCACAGCGAAACGCGAACGCTTCCCTGGGCACCGCACGAGATGTTCGATCTCGTCGCCGACGTGCGTCGCTATCCGGAGTTCCTGCCCTGGGTCGCAGCTGTCCGCGTGCGCCAGAATGATGGCCGGGTGCTGGTGGCCGACATGTCGGTCGGCTTCCGGTCACTGCGCGAAACCTTCACCAGCCGCGTCACGCTCGATCGCCCGCGCCATCTCCATGTCGATTATATCTCGGGGCCGCTGAAGCATCTCCACAACGACTGGCGCTTCGAGGAAACGCCGTCGGGCGCCACTCTCATCACCTTCAACGTCGATTTCGAGTTCAAATCCGCCTTCTTCCAGAAGGTCGCGGGCCTGTTCTTCCACGAAGCCTTCCGGCAGATGGTCGGCAGCTTCGAAAAGCGCGCCAACCAGCTCTACGGCAGAAGCAGCCTCAGCGCGACCAGCGTCGCCTGACGGCGGATCTCGTCGCGTCCCAGGTCACCGAAGATCTCGGTTGCCGCTGAACTCGCCGCCTCCCCGCCGCCGCGGATCGCGCGCGCGAACACCACCATGCCCACCGGCTTCTTCTCCGATCCGCCGCCCGGCCCGGCGATGCCCGAGATCGCAACCGCGATGTCGGCCCGGCTGCGCGCAATAGCCCCTTGCGCCATGGCCCAGGCGGTGCCTTCCGAAACCGCGCCCACGGCATCCAGAATGTCCGGCGAAACGCCCAGCATTTCCTGCTTCGCCTCGTTGGAGTAGGTCACGAAGCCGCGGTCGAACACGTCCGACGATCCGGGGATCGCGGTCAAGGCGGCAGACACCAGCCCACCGGTGCAGCTTTCCGCAACCGCAACCCGCCGCCCGGCCGCGCGATTGGCCTCGATAACCTGCCGCGCAAGCGCAAGTGTCTCCGCGTCGAGCATCAGCGGCCCGCCGGCAGCCGAACCGTCGCCGCCGCCTGGGCGGCAATCCCCTCGCGCCTCCCGGTGAAGCCGAGGCCCTCGGTCGTTGTCGCCTTGATGCTGACGCGCGGCGCATGCGCGGCAAGGATCTCCGCCACCCGCGCCGCCATGGCCGCGCGGTGCGGGCCCACCTTTGGCGCCTCGGCGATGATGGTCAGGTCGACATGCACGATGCGTCCGCCCTCGGCCGCAACCAGCGCCGCCGCGTGGGCCAGGAACCGGTCGGAGGCCGCGCCCTTCCATTGCGGGTCCGAAGGCGGGAAGTGGGTGCCGATGTCGCCCGCTCCGATGGCGCCGAGAATCGCATCCGTCAGCGCATGCAGGCCCACATCGGCATCGGAATGGCCCAGAAGCCCGGCCGTGTGCGCAATCCGCACGCCACACAGCCACAGATGGTCGCCCGGCCCGAAGCGGTGCACGTCAAAGCCCGTGCCCGTCACCGAAACGCCGCCAAGAAGCGCCTCCACAAGCGCGAAATCGGTAGGCGTCGTCACCTTCATCGCCCGCTCGTCGCCCGCCACCAGCGCCACCGTCAAGCCTGCGGCCCGCGCAACCGCCACATCGTCGGTTGCGCCCGGCGCGGCATCGCGGTGCGCGGCACGGATCGCCTCAAACCGGAAACCCTGCGGCGTCTGCACCCGCCACAGCCCGTCGCGCGCCACTTCGCCTGCAACCACGCCATCGCCGGTGCGCAGGCTGTCGGCAACGGCAAGGGCAGGGCAGGCGCCATCGGCATGGTCCAGCCCATCCAGCACGCGCGAAACAAGGTCCGGCGGCAGGAGAGGCCGCGCCGCATCATGGATCAGCACCCGCGCCGGCGCGCTCCCGGCCATGCTCTCCAGCCCCCGCCGCACCGAGTCCTGCCGGCTCGCTCCGCCTTCGGCAAACGCCACGCGGTCGGCCAGTTCGCCAAGCGCCTCGGCCGCCCGCTCCGCCTCGCCCGGCGCTACCACCACGGTCACCACCCCGATCCGCGGGTGGCCGGCCAGCGCGCCGACCACATGCGCAAGCATCGGCCGGCCGGCCAGCATCCGGTATTGTTTGGGCACTTCGCCACCCGCGCGCACACCGCGCCCGGCGGCAACCACAAGCGCAGCGGCACGGGCACCGGCATCGGACGCAGCAGAAGTCATGGCAAGGTTCTAGGCGCGGCTGCGCTTGCCGAAAAGCCGGGCAGGGCCTAGATGCCCAAAACTTGTGCAGATATCCGCAATGAGCCGCATCCAGCCCCTCCGCATCGGCCCGGTGGCCATCGACGCGCCCGTCATTCTCGCGCCGATGACGGGCGTGACCGACAAGCCGTTCCGCCGGCTGGTGAAGCGGTTCGGCGCCGGTCTCACCGTCACCGAGATGATCGCCTCTGAAGCGATGGTCCGGGAGACGCGGCAATCGCTCTCCAAAGCCGAATGGGATCCAATCGAAGAGCCGGTCTCGATGCAGTTGGCCGGCTGCGAACCGGGGGTGATGGCCGAGGCCGCGAAGCTCAACGAACAGCGCGGTGCCGCCATCATCGACATCAACATGGGCTGCCCGGTCAAGAAGATCGTCAACGGCCACGCTGGCTCACACCTCATGCGTGATCTGAAACTCGCAGCGGAACTGGTTGCAGCAACAGTGAAGTCGGTTGCGCTCCCGGTCACGCTCAAGATGCGCATGGGCTGGTGCCACCAGAGCCTGAACGCGCCGGAGCTTGCCCGCATCGCCGAGGATCTCGGTGTTCAGATGATCACCGTCCACGGCCGCACCCGCAACCAGATGTATGCGGGCGAGGCCGACTGGGCCTTCGTTGCCCGCGTGAAGGCCGCCGTCTCGGTGCCGGTCATCGTCAATGGAGACATCTGCTCGGCCGAGGATGCGCGCGAGGCGCTGCGCCAGTCGGGCGCCGACGGGGTGATGGTGGGCCGTGGTGCCTATGGGCGGCCCTGGCTGCTGGCCCAGCTGATGGCGGAGCTTTCGGGCCGGCCGGTGCCTGCCGCGCCCACCGTCGCGCAACTGCGCGACCTCGTGCTCGCCCATTATGAGGCGATGCTGGCCCACTATGGCATCCGCAACGGCGTTCCGATCGCCCGGAAGCATCTCGGCTGGTACACGCGCGGCCTTCGAGATTCCGCGCAATTCCGCAATCGCGTGAACCAGATGGCGGACCCAGCCGAAGTGGTGCGTGAACTTTCCGCCTTCTTTGCCGGCCAGCCCGAAGGGCAAGACATGCCGCTGGCAACGGCGGCTTGAATGGCCTCGCTGGCGGAGGTCCTGCCCCGGCATCGCATCCCGCCTCCGGCGGAGCTGTGGAACGCGCTGCCGGCCCCCTCGTTGCTGCTGGCGCCCGATGGGCGGGTGGTGCTCGCCAACTCCGCCTGCGAGGCCTTCATCAACGCCTCCTTCGCGCTCCTTGCCGAGCGCGGCCTCGATCATGTGCTCAGCCCAGACAGCGTGCTGCGCGATTTCGTGGAGGAGGCGCGCGTGTCTGGCCAAGGGATCGCTGCCTATGATGTCACCATCGAGTTCCTGGGCGGGCGGCAGCACCGCGCAGACGTCCTGATCGGTGTTCTGCCAGACCGCGATGGCCCCTGGCTCAGCATCTGTTTCCAGCCACGCTCGGTCACCGCACTCGTTGATCGCCAGCTCGGCCAGCAGGGGGCGGCGCGATCGGCCATGGCAGTGGCGGCAATGCTCGCGCATGAAATCCGGAACCCGCTTTCGGGCATACGCGGCGCGGCCCAGCTGCTCGCCCCGCAGCTTGATAGCGACGGCTCCGAGCTCGCCGGCCTCATCATGGCCGAGGTGGACCGGATCCGCGCCCTCATCGACCGGATGGAGGGCTTCACCGATACCCGCCCGGCGAAGCGGCGGCCGGAGAATATCCACGCCATCCTCGGCCATGTCCGCCGGCTCGCGGAAACCGGCTTCGGCGCGCACCTGCAGTTCAAGGAGCGCTACGATCCCTCGCTTCCGCCCGTGCACGGAGATCGGGACCGTCTGGTCCAGGCCCTCCTCAATCTCGTGAAGAACGCCGTCGAGGCCTCGCCGGAAGGCGGCACCATCACGCTGACCACCGCCTTCCGGCAGGGCGTGTGGCTGCGTCCGCCCGGTTCGCCCGCGCGCGTCTCGCTGCCGCTCGAAGTGTGCGTGATCGATCAGGGCGAAGGCCCGCCGGCGCATGTCGCCGATCATCTGTTCGAGCCATTCGTCTCCTCGCGGCGCGGCGGCACCGGGCTCGGGCTGGCGCTCGTCGCCAAGGTGGTGGGTGAACATGGCGGGGTTGTCGAATGTCAGCGGCGCGAGGGCGAAACCGTGTTTCGCGTGCTGCTGCCGCTGGCGCGAGACGGAGCGGGCGCATGACCGAGGGCACCATCATCATCGCCGATGATGATCGCTCCATTCGCACCGTCGTGCGACAGGCGCTGATGCGCGCGGGTCACAATGTGCGCACCACCGACACCGCCGCGGGGCTCTGGAAGCTGGTGGAGGAAGGGGTGGGCGACGTGATCGTCACCGATGTCCTCCTTCCCGATGGCAATGGCCTCGATCTTCTGCCGCTCGTCTCCGCGCGCCGGCCAGACGTGCCGGTGATTGTGATGAGCGCCCAGAACACGCTTGCAACCGCGGTTCGCGCAACGGAGCAGGGCGCCTTCGATTATCTCCCCAAGCCCTTCGATCTCGAAGAGCTGAACCGCACGGTTGCAAGCGCGCTCGCCGGCACCCGCCAGCGCGCCCCCAGGGCTGACGACACGCCCCAGGTGGAGCCGCTGCCGATGATCGGCCGCTCGGTGGCGATGCAGGAGGTCTATCGCACCATCGCCAGGGTGGTGCCGACCGATCTCACCGTGATGGTGCTGGGCGAATCCGGAACCGGCAAGGAGCTGGTCGCCCGTGCGCTCCACGATCTCGGCCCCCGCCGCACGGGACCGTTCGTCGCCATCAACATGGCCGCCATTCCGCGGGAGTTGATCGAGACCGAGCTGTTCGGCCATGAGCGCGGCGCCTTCACCGGCGCGGCCGCGCGCGCCACTGGCCGCTTCGAACAGGCGCAGGGCGGCACGCTGTTCCTCGACGAGATCGGCGACATGCCGGCCGACGCCCAGACCCGGCTGTTGCGGGTGCTGCAGACAGGCGAGTTCACCGCCGTCGGCAGCGCGCGGGTGCAGCGGGCGGATGTCCGCATCATCGCCGCCACCCACAAGGATCTGCGCCGGCTGATCGAATCCGGCCAGTTCCGCGAGGATCTCTACTACCGGCTGAACGTGGTGCCCGTGCGGCTGCCGCCGCTGCGTGCGCGCACCGGCGATATCGCCGAGCTGGCCAGCCATTTCCTGGGCCGGGCAGCAGCCGAAGGGCTGCCCCGCCGGCATCTGGCGCCCGATGCCATCGCCTGGCTCGAAGCCCAGCCCTGGCCCGGCAATGTCCGCGAGCTGGAAAACGCCATGCGCCGCGTCGCAGCGCTTGCGCGCGAGGAGGTGGTGACGGCCGCCGCTGCCGAAACCTGGATCCGCCACGCCGAGGCCGCGGAGGCCGATGATGCACCGCCGACGGCAGCGGGTCTCTCCGCGACGGCCATGCAGGGCAGCCTCGAATCGGTCGTCGCCGCCTGGCTGCGCGCGCAGGTGCTCGGGCGCGGGCGGCTTCCGGCGGATGGCCTCTACCATCGGCTCCTTGCCGAGTTCGAGCGGCCGCTCCTCGAAGCCGCGCTGCTGCTCACCGGCGGCAACCAGCTGCGGGCCGCGAAGATGCTCGGCGTCAATCGCAACACCCTTCGCCGGATGCTGACCGATCGCGGCATCGAGCCGGGCGACATGCGCCGGATGCGGGAGCGCTGAACCGCGTTGCCGGTCTGCAACGAAGCCGGCACCAACTGTGTTCCATTGGCAACGCGGCTGTGCTAGCCGCTGCCTGATGGACGCTCCGACGGCCATTTCGCCATCCGCTGGCGCTTCCGAAGGCTGGCGCGGACGTCTTGCGCGCCTGATGCCGCAGAGCGATTCCTCGCTCCGCTTTGAGGTGGCGCTCGGCGCCTTTGCAACCATCGTTGGCTTCCTTGCGTGGATGGTGCTCGCCCGCGAGCGCGTGCCAGGCACCAGCAGCAGCCCGCCGCTCGAAACCCTGTTGCTGGTCGGCACGCTCGTGCCCCTCATCGCGCTTCTGGTGCTGATTGCCCGGCGCGTCGCGCTGCTTCTCGCGAACCGCCGCGCCGGGGTCTCCGGCGCCCGGTTGCAGGTCCGCCTCGTCGCGCTGTTCGCCACGCTTGCTGCTGTCCCAACCATCCTCGTCGTGGTGTTTGCGTCGCTCATGTTCCAGTTCGGCCTGCAGTTCTGGTTCTCTGAACGCACCCGCACCGTGCTCGCCAACGCCACCGAGGTGGCGGAGGTCTATGTGGAGGAGAACAAGGCCCGCCTCCTCGACGATATCCTGCCGATGGCCGGCGACATCGCCGGCTATGCCGAGGATTTCGGGCTCGGCTCGGCCCTGTTCCGGGAAGGCCTCGCCTTCCAGGTCGCCGCCCGCAACCTCTCCGAGGCGGCGGTCTTCCGCATCGGGCCCGACGGCGCGGCCATCATCGCGCAGGAGGGGCTCGACGAACGCCCCTTCGCAGCCCGCATGGGGGAGCTCGATCTCGGCCAGGCGCGCGTCGATCGGGCCCAGGCCGTCACCTCCGCCGGAGACCGGGTGGAAGCCGTGGTCCGGCTTGCGCCCGAGGCGCCGCTCTTCATCTATGTGAGCCGCAAGGTTGAACCGCGCGTGCTCGAACAGGTGGCGCGCACCCAGTCGGCCCTGTCCGACTATCGCGACATGACAGAACGCAGCCGAGAGCTCGAACGGCAGTTCAACCTCACGCTGCTGTTCGTCTCGCTGCTCACGGTCGCAATCGCGGTCTGGTTCGCGCTGCTACTCGGAAGCCGCCTCGCTGCCCCCATCGGCGCGCTTGCTGCCGCCGCCGGCCGGGTGGGGGAGGGCGATCTCGATGCGCGCGTGCCCGTCCCCGCGTCCGAAGACGAGGTCTCGGTGCTGGCCCGCTCGTTCAACCGCATGACGGGCCAGATCAAGGCGCAGCAGGATGCGCTCATCGGCGCCAACAGCCAGTCCGAAAACCGCCGTCGCTTCATCGAGGCGGTGCTCTCGGGCGTCTCAGCCGGCGTGCTTTCCATCGACGATCGCGGCGTCATCCGCCTAGCCAACGCGTCTGCGGAAACGCTGCTCGATGCGCCCGCCGGCGGGCTTCCGGGCCGGCACCTCTCCGAGGCTGCGCCCGAGCTTTCTGAAATCCTCGAGGCGGCGCGCGCGGAAGGGGTTGCCGGCGGCGAGGTCACGCGGATGCGGGGCAGCGAGACCCAGATCCTCGCCGTCCGGCTTACTGCCGAGCCGGGCCAGGCGCGCAGCTGGATCCTCACATTCGACGATATCTCCCAGCAGGTGGCAGACCAGCGCCGCGCCGCCTGGTCGGATGTCGCGCGCCGCATCGCCCACG
>JBKBXK010000078.1:0-8461 GCA_046314095.1 Thermaurantiacus sp.
CCACCCCCGTCAGCGTCTCGTCGCGCGCCTTTTCGACGCCGTCCTTGCCCAGCCGGAAGCCGGGCAGGAGGAACAGGGGGTTGCGCTCGGCCCGATACTGCTCGGGCGTGGGCGGCCCCACATAGCCGATCAGATGGCCAAAGGCCTCGCCATCGGGATAGTGGCGCACATAGCTGCGCGCCGGCTGCAGGCCCGCCATGTCGGACAGCTCGAGGTTGACGGCGGCGAACGCATCCCAGCCGATGTCGCTGGCCAGCGTGAGCGCAGCCGAAGGCGGCAGCCCGGCGGCCTCCTCGCGGATCCGTTCCCGATCCTCGGCATCCAGCGGCACGATCGCCGAGACCCGGTCGAGCGCCGCCTCGAGGTCGCCGGCCAGCGACGGGATCAGTTCCACGGCATAGGCGGGCCGGTTGTTGGCCAGCGGCTCGCCGGCGGCATCGGTGGCGAGCGCCTTTGCAGGCGCCCGGCCGCGCGGCGGCTCGTGGCCGGTGACCCGCACCTCGATGGCGATGCGGGCGCCCGGCGCGGCGTCAGCGAGGGTGGCAAGCACCCGGGTTTCCCTGACGCCCACGGGCAGGTGGAAGAGAAGGTCGCGCACCCGGGTGATGCCCAGCCGGTCCAGCTGGCGCGCGAGCGCCGGGCCGCAACCCGCGAGCGATGTCACACCGGCGAAGAAGGGGTTGAGCCGGTCCGGCCGCATGCCTAATCGCTAGCCGGTTGACCGGCTGCCCGCAAACGCGGCGCGGCCCTCTTGCCGTTTGGAGAACGACCCATGGACGAGCCCATCAGCGAAGCCGCGCGCAGGCGTGCGATCTGGCGTGCCAATCATCGCGGCACCAAGGAAGCGGACATGCTGGTGGGCGGTTTCGCGGCGCGCTTTCTCGATGGCATGGGTGCGGAGGAGTTTGCCTGGTTCGAGGCACTGCTGGAGGAGCAGGATGTCGATATCCTGAGCTGGGCCTTCGGGACCGCTCTGCCCCCCCCGGAGCTTGACGGGCCGATGATGGAGCGGCTGCGGCGGCTCGACTATGTGACCCTGGCGCCGCGCTGAGCCCCGGATGATCGATCTGTCCCCGCTTGCCACGGCGACGCGGCCGCTGACGCTCTCGGGCGTTCCTTCCGGTCTGCTGCCGCGGCTGATGGCCGATGTTGCGCGCATGGCCGCAGCCGACGGCGGCCGCGCCGTTCTGATCGCCGCCGACGATGCCGCCGGGCGGGCGGTGGTCGATACCGTGTGCTTCTTTGCGCCCGAACTCGAACCGGTCTGGTTTCCGGCATGGGATTGCCTGCCCTATGATCGCGCCTCACCGGCGCAAGGCGTGATGGGGGAGCGTCTGGCGACGCTGGCGCGCCTTTCGGAGCCGGCCGGCGGCCCGCAGCTGCTGGTGACGACCGCGGCTGCCGCCACCCAGCGTGTGCTGACGGCGGAGGCGCTGGCCGACGCCTCGGCACAGCTTGCCGTCGGTGCGCATATCAGCCGCGATGCGCTCGTTCTGCGCCTGCAGCGTGCCGGCTATCAGCGGAGCGAGACGGTGGCCCAGCCGGGCGACTTCGCAGTGCGCGGCAGCCTTGTCGACCTGATGCCACCGGGCGGGCGACTGGCGCTGCGGCTGGACTTTTTCGGTGACGAGATCGAATCGATCCGCGAGGTGGATCCGGCCACCCAGCGGTCGACCGGCCGGCGGGACAGCTTTCGCCTCCTTCCCGTTTCGGAACTGCTGCTCGACGAGGTGCGGGTGCGGCGGTTTCGCCAGGGCTGGCTGGAGCTGTTCGGCGGCGAGGCGGCCTCCGACCCGCTCTACCAGGCCATTTCCGAGGGCCGCCGCATCGCCGGCGCGGAACATGCGCTGCCGCTTGCCGAGGAGCGGCTGGCAACGCTGTTCGACTGGCTGGCGCATGCGGACGTGCTGCTGCTCGAGGAGGGCGCGGAGCCGGCGGCGGCCGAGCGGTTCGAGAGCATCGCCGACTATCACCGCAACCGGGTGGAAGCGCTTTCGGAGACGCGCACGCGCGGGCGCGGCGCCGGGACGCCGTGGCGACCGCTGCCGGTCGACCGCCTCTATCTTTCGGCCGAGGCATGGCGCGCGGCACTGGCCGAACGCGGCGCGCACCGGGTGACGGCGCTGACGCCGGAGGGCGCCGATATCGTCGACCTCGGCGGCCGGCGTGGGCCGGATTTCGCAGCCGAGCGGCAGGCGGCTGCGGCTGCCGGCCCGCCGGTCTATGCCGCGATTGCCGCCCGGCTTCGGGAGGCCGTGGGCGAGGGGCGCCGGGTATTGCTGGCCTGCTATTCCGCCGGCGCGCGCGACCGCCTCGCGGGCCTGGTGGCGGAGCATGACGCCCCGCCGGTGGTGCCCGTGGCAACCCTTCAGGAGGCGCTGGGGGCTGCCGCCGGTGGCAAGGTGCCGATGGCGGTGCTGCCGCTGGCCCACGGGGTGCGCACGGCCGAGCTCGACATCTGGACCGAGCAGGACATGCTGGGGGACCGCCTGGTCCGCCGTCGCAGCGCGCGCCAGGCCGACGCCTTCCTGAAGGAGTTGCAGACGCTGTCGCCCGGCGAGCTGGTGGTCCACCAGGAGCATGGCATCGGCCGCTATCTGGGGCTGGAGGGACTGACGCTTTCGGGCGCGCTTCACGACATGGTCGCGCTCGAATATGCGGGCGGCGACCGGCTTTACGTGCCGGTGGAGAATCTCGACCTCCTTTCCCGCTATGGCTCGGAGTCCGAAGGCGTTGCGCTGGACCGGCTGGGCGGCGCGGCCTGGAAGGAGCGCAAGGCGCGGCTGAAGAACCGCATCCGCGAGCTGGCCCATGAGCTGCTTCGGGTGGCGGCCATTCGCAGGACGCGCGGCGCCGACGTGATTGCCGCCGACGCGGCGGACTATGCCGCCTTTGTCGACCGCTTTCCACACGCCGAGACCGAGGACCAGTTGCGCGCGACCGCCCAGGTCATCGACGACCTCGGCTCGGGCCGGCCGATGGACCGGCTGGTGTGTGGCGATGTCGGCTTCGGCAAGACCGAGGTGGCGCTACGCGCCGCCTTCGTCGCCGCCGCGGCCGGTGCGCAGGTGGCTGTCATCTGCCCCACGACGCTGCTTGCCCGGCAGCATGCCGAGACTTTCCGCGAGCGCTTTCGCGGGCTTCCGATCGAAATCGGCGCGCTGTCGCGGCTGGTCTCGGCGAAGGAGGCCCGGGAAACGAAGGAGGGGCTTGCCAGCGGCGCCATCGACATCGTGATCGGCACGCACGCGCTTCTGGCCAAGGGAATTGCCTGGAAACGGCTCGGGCTTGTGATCGTGGACGAGGAGCAGCGTTTTGGAGTCGCCCACAAGGAGCGGCTGAAGGCGCTTCGGGCGGACGTGCATGTGCTGACGCTGACGGCGACGCCCATTCCGCGCACCTTGCAGATGGCGCTTTCAGGCCTGCGCGAACTTTCGGTCATTGCGACGCCGCCGGTCGATCGCCTTGCGGTCCGCACCAGTGTTTCCCCTTGGGATCCGGTGGTGGTGAAGGAAGCGCTGCTGCGGGAACATCACCGCGGCGGACAAAGCTTTCTGGTGACTCCGCGGATCGCCGATCTGCCCGAGCTGGAGGCGTATCTGCGCGAGGCCGTGCCCGAAGTGCGCTTCATTACCGCCCACGGGCAGATGGCTGCGACCGAGCTCGAGGAGCGCATGGCGGCCTTCTACGAGCAGCGCTACGACGTGCTGCTGTCGACCACCATCATCGAGAGCGGGCTCGACATTCCAAGCGCCAACACGCTGATCGTGAACCGCGCGGACATGTTCGGGCTTGCCCAGCTCTACCAGCTGCGCGGGCGGGTGGGCCGCGCCAAGCGCCGGGCCTATGCGCTTCTGATGACGCCGGCGGACGGGCGGATGACGGAAGCGGCGCACCGGCGGCTGCAGGTGCTGGCCGGGCTCGATTCGCTGGGCGCCGGCTTCCAGCTTGCAGCGCAGGATCTCGACATTCGCGGTGCCGGCAATCTCCTGGGCGACGAGCAGTCCGGCCATATCCGGGAAGTTGGCTTTGAACTCTACCAGTCGATGCTGGAGGATGCGATTCTTGCCGCCCGCGCCGAGGCGCAGGGCCTGAAGGCGCCAGAAGACCCGCTTTCCCCCACCATCTCCACCGACGCGCCCGTGCTGGTGCCCGAAGCCTATGTGCCCGATCTCTCGCTGCGCATGGCGCTCTACCGGCGCGCGGCCGAGCTTTCCGACAAGGCGGCGATCGAATCGTTCGCCGCCGAGCTGATCGACCGGTTCGGCCGGTTGCCGGACGAGACGGCCAATCTCCTGAAGGTGGTGGAAGCGAAGCTTGCAGCGCGCGAGGCGAAGATCCAGAAGCTGGAGATGGGGCCGCGCGGCGCGCTGGTGACCTTTGCCGAGGGCGGCTTCCCGAGCCTCGATCGGTTGCTGGGCTGGATTGCGGCCCGAAAGGGTGCCGCGAAGCTGAGACCGGACGAGAAACTGTTCCTGTCCAAGCCCTTCCCCAGCCCCGAGGCGCGGCTTGCCGGCGCGCTGGTGGTTGCGAAGTCGCTTGCCGCCGCGGCGCGGCAGCCGGCAGCAGGAGCACAGGACGCCCCGAACGCCAAGGCCGCAGCGCCGGCGCGCCCGGCGGCACCGGCTCCGTTCCGGGCGAAGGCCCGGCGCTGAGCAGCGTGGGACACGCCGGGAGGTCTGAGTGGCGCTTGAATCCTGGATGAAAAAGTGCGTATATCTTCTCCGCAAACCGGAGCCAGCCCATGAACGCGCCTGTCCGCCATGACGATCTCGTCCCGACTGATCTGAAGCCGCTGAAGTTCGAGGACTTTCTGCACGTTCCCGGGCCGCAGCCGGCCAAGGTGCGGATGTGGCGCACCATACAGTTCCTGCGCGACCCGCGTGGCACGATCAACCAGCTGGCCGATGCCTATGGGCCGGTGTTCCGCCGGCAGGACGGATTCGGCTGGGGGGTGACCCTGTTGGGGCCGGAGGCGAACGAGCTTGTCCTGTTCAACAAGGACCGCATCTTTTCCTCGAAGCTGGGCTGGGATCCGGTGCTGGACCAGGTATTTCCCAACGGCCTGATGCTGATGGATTTCGACCATCACCGCATGCACCGGAAGACCCTTTCGGTCGCCTTCAAGCCGGCGCCGATGAAGGCCTATCTGACGGGGCTGAACGAGGGCATCGCCCGGACCGTGGCCCGCTGGCCGGCGGGCGAGGAAATGAAATTCTATCCCGCGATCAAGGAGCTGACGCTCGATCTCGCCGCCGGCTCGTTCCTTGGCGTGCCCTGGGGGCCGGAGGCGCAGGACATCAACCGCGCCTTCATGGACATGGTGCTGGCTGCGGTTTCCGTGATCCGCAAGCCGCTGCCGTTCACGCAGATGCGCAAGGGCGTGAAGGGCCGGGCCTATATGTCGGCCTATTTCGCCCGCGAGATCCCGAAGCGCCGCGGGACGACCGGTGATGATATCTTCACCCAGATCTGCAACGCCGAGGACGAGCATGGCCGGCTTCTGACCGACCAGGAAATCATCGACCACATGAACTTCCTGATGATGGCCGCGCACGACACGCTCACTTCGTCGCTGACCAGCCTTGTCTATTATCTGGGCCGGAACCCGGAATGGCAGGAGCAGCTGCGCGAGGAAGTGGACCAGGTGCGCGCCCGCCACGGGGAATGGCTGCCCACCGAGGCGCTTTCGGAACTCGAGCTGTGCGAAATGGCCTTCAAGGAGGCGTTGCGACTGGTGCCGCCGGTGCCGATGATTCCCCGCCGGGCAATCCGGGAGTTCGACTACAAGGGCTTCCGCATTCCGAAGGGCGCCGGCGTGGGTGTGAACCCGATGTACACGCACATGATGCCGGAACACTGGCCGGACCCGGAAAAATTCGACCCGCTTCGGTTCACCACGCAGGTGTCGGCCAACCGGCACAAATATGCCTGGGTTCCGTTCGGCGGCGGCGCGCACATGTGCCTTGGCCTTCACTTTGCCTACATGCAGGCCAAGGCCTTCCTGTTTCGCCTGCTGTCGGAACGGCGGATCGTTCTGGCCGAGGGCTATGCGGCGGACTTCCAGATGGTTCCCATCCCGCGACCGAAGGATGGCTTGCCGGTGACCCTGCCGACGCGCTAGCGCTGGCGCATGGGCGGGGATGAGACCGAGGCCGGGGAGCGACGGCGACGGCGGCGTGTGAACGTCATCTCGATCATCCTCATCATCATCGCCAGCCTCGTCATCCTGTTCAACCTTCTGAAGACAAAGGACACCGACGCTGCCGAGATGCGCGCCAAATATGGCGGCGCCGCCTCGCAGTTCCTGGACGTGCAACCGGGCTTCACGGTGCATGTGCGCGACGAAGGCCCGCGCGATGCGCCAGTGCTTCTCCTGCTGCATGGCTCCAACGCCTCGCTCCACACCTGGGAGCCGTGGGTGGAGCGACTTTCCGACCGGTACCGGGTGGTGACCCTCGACCTCCAGGGCCATGGCCTCACCGGGCCGCATCCGGACGGCTGCTATTCCAGCGCCTGCATGGCCGATACGGTCGAGGCGGTGCGATCGCAGCTTGGTATCGAGCGGCTTGCGATTGGCGGCAGCTCCATGGGCGGGCGGGTCGCCATCTCGTGGGCGCTTGCGCACCCGGAGGATGTTGCAGCCGTCATCCTCGTGAACGCGGCCGGCGCTCCGCAGCCGGAAACCGGCGCCGCGCCTGCTTCCGGTCGCACCCCCACCGGCTTTTCCATCGCCCGCATTCCCGTGGTGCGCGATCTTGCCGCCGTGATCACGCCGCGCGTCCTCATCGCCCGCAGCCTTGAAAGCACGGTGGTGGTGAAGGAGCCGGCAGCAAGCCCGGAGGCGGTCGACCGATACTGGGAGCTGCTGCGCTATCCCGGCAACCGCCAGGCAACCATCCAACGCTTCGCCACTCCAACCACGCGGGTCACGGCGCTGGAACTGAAGCCGCTGCGCGAGATGCCGGTGCTGATCCTCTGGGGCGCGGACGACCCGCTGTTCCCGCAGGAGGTTGCACGCCGCTTCGCCGACGCGCTGCCGGATGCCCGGCTTGCCCTGCTTCCGGGGGTGGGCCACCTGCCGCAGGAGGAGGCGCCCGACGAATCGGTTGACGCGCTCACCCGCTTTCTGGCTGATTTGCCGCCTTACGGGATGCCGGAGGAAGCGCTTCAGACGGCCGGCTGAGCCGCGCCCAGCCGCGCCAGCCGCGCCCTCGCAAAGGCCTCCAGCTGGCCCGCGGCGATCGCGTCGCGCAGCCCCTGCATCAGCAGCTGGTAGTGCCAGAGATTGTGCTCGGTCAGCAGCATGGCGCCCAGCATCTCGCCCGCCTTCACCAGATGATGGAGATAGGCGCGGCTGAACCGGGAACACACCGGGCAGGGGCACCCCGGCTCTACAGGATCTTGATCCTCGGCAAAGCGGGCGTTGCGCAGGTTGATCGGCCCGTCCGCCGTCCAGGCTTGCGCCGTGCGGCCGGATCGGGTGGGGAGCACGCAATCGAACATGTCCACGCCGCGGAGCACCGCGCCGATGATGTCGGCGGGCTTGCCAACGCCCATGAGGTAGCGCGGCCGGTCCGCGGGCAGCATCCCCGGCGCGTCGTCGAGCACGGCGAACATCGCGTCCTGCCCTTCGCCGACTGCCAGCCCGCCGATGGCATAGCCCTCGAAGCCGATCTCGATCAGCCGCTCGGCGGATTCGCGGCGGAGGTCGGCGAACAGGCCGCCCTGCTGGATGCCGAACAGGGCTTTGCCTTCGTTGGAACCCTCCAGGAACGCGTCGCGCGACCGGCGCGCCCAGCGCATCGAAAGGGCCATGGAGGCGGCCGCCTGGCCGTGGGTCGCCGGGTGCGGCGTGCACTCGTCGAAGGCCATGATGATGTCTGACCCGAGCAGCTGCTGGATTTCGATCGAGCGCTCGGGCGTGATCCTGTGCTTCGAGCCATCGAGATGCGAGCGGAAGGCGACGCCCTCCTCGGAAACGGTGGCAAGCGGCCCGAGGCTCATCACCTGATAGCCGCCGGAATCCGTCAGGATCGGGTGCGGCCAGGCCATGAAGCGGTGCAGGCCGCCCAGCCGTGCCACGCGCTCCGCGCCGGGCCGCAGCATCAGGTGATAGGTGTTGCCGAGGAGAATGTCGGCGCCGGTTGCGCGGACGTCGCCGGGCTTCATCGCCTTCACCGTCGCGGCCGTGCCGACCGGCATGAAGGCCGGCGTGCGGATGGACCCCCGCGGCGTTTCCAGGACGCCCGTTCGTGCGCGGCCATCGGTGGCGGCGATCCGGAACGGGAACTCAGCCATCGGGCAGGAGCAGCGAGGCATCGCCATAGGAGTAGAAGCGGTAGCCGGTTGCAATTGCGTGGGCATAGGCTCTGCGCATGGTTTCGAGCCCCATCAGTGCCGAAACCAGCATGAACAGGGTGGACCGTGGCAGGTGGAAGTTGGTCATCAGCCCGTCGAT
>JBKBXK010000079.1:0-8453 GCA_046314095.1 Thermaurantiacus sp.
ACATCCTTCATCGAATGCACGGCGAGATCGATCTCGCCATCGAGAAGGGCACGGTCGAGCTCCCTGGTCCAGAGCGCCTTGCCGCCGATTTCCCTGAGCGGCCTGTCCTGAACGCGATCGCCGGACGTTTCGATGATAGAGAGCGCTGCCGACCCGTCGCCGCCAAGCATTTCGTGGACCAGTCGGGCCTGGACGAGCGCGAGTGGGGAGCCACGCGTGCCTATGCGGACGGCAGCATCTGCACCCCGTTCCGCTGGGCTCATGGAGTGGACTCCACTTTCGACAGACTGCATCGAAGCTGCGCCAGAGCGTTTTTCATGTTCATTTCCGGGTCAAGCATGTCTCTTGCATTTGCCCGCGCGCTGATGCAATGGCCGCGCGCTCCGGCTGCGGACCTGCCCGGTGAAGGCAGGCAAACGGGCTGGCGCTTGCTGGATTCCGGGCCTTGTGCCCGCCCGGCAACACCCGGGCATCCTGCCCAACTCGGAGGTTTGAATGAACAAGGGTCTCACCCTCGCCGCCGTTGCCAGCCTTGTCGTGCTGGCGGCTTGCGGTCAACAATCCGCCACTGACGCCGCTGCTGAAGCGGACAAGGCGGCGGCTGAAGCGCAAATGGCTGCCGACAGCGCAATGGATGCTGCTGGTGCTGCCACCGATGCGGCTGCCGCGAACGTGGACGCCGCTGCCACGGACGCGGTCGATGCCGCCGCCGGTGCAACCGCCGCCGCCGCGGACGCAACGGCCGAAGCCGCTGCCGCCGTCGCCGACGCCGCGAAGGAAATGCAGCAGTAAACCTGCCCCGGCAGACGTCTGCATCGCATGTGAGGGGGCCGTGGCCGGCAAGGCCACGGCCCCTTTCTCGTGGACGCGACGACGCAAGGCGTCAAATCTCCACCTGGCTGCCGAGCTCGACGACCCGGTTGGACGGGATCCGGAAGAACTCCATGGCGGACTCCGCGTTCCGGAGCATCCAGGCAAAGAATTTCTCGCGCCAAAGCGGCATGCCGGGCGTTGCGGCTGGCAGAAGTGTCTGCCGTGAGAGGAAGAAGCTTGTTTCCATCATCTTGAGTGGCGGCCCACAGGCATCAAGCATCTTCAGCGCTGCCGGCACATCGGGCTGCTCCATGAAGCCATAGCGCAGCAGCACACGCCAGAAATTGTCGCCAAGGTCGGTTGCCAGGATGCGGTCGCTCGGATCGACCTCCGGCACCTCCGCGATCTCGATCGTCAGCAGCATGTTGCGCTCGTGCAGGATCTTGTTGTGCTTCAGATTGTGGAGAAGCGCCGGCGGCACCCCCTCGGGCGTAGATGTCATGAACACGGCCGTACCGGGCACGCGCGTTGCAGCCCGGGCAGCCGATCGTATGAACACATCCATCGGCATTGCGGCTTCGCGCAGACGCCGCTGCATCAGCTGTCGGCCACGATACCAGGTGGTGAGCGTGGTGAAGGCGATGGTCCCGATCAGGAGGGGGAACCAACCACCTTGCGGAATCTTGGTGAGATTGGCGAGCAGATAGCTTCCGTCGATCACCAGATAGAGCCCGATCACCCCCGCCGCGATCCACACTGGCCATTTCCAGACATGGAGAATGAGGACCGCCATCATGCAGGTGGTGATGAACATGGTGCAGGTGACAGCGATGCCGTAGGCGGCGGCGAGATTGGAGCTGGACTGGAAGCCGAGCACCAGGAGCGTGACCAGCGCGAGCAGTGTCCAGTTCACGAACGGAATATAGATCTGGCCCTCGGCCCGCTCGGAGGTGTGGAGGATCCGCATACGCGGAAGGAAGCCGAGCTGCACCACCTGCCGGGTTACCGAGAAGGCGCCGGAGATAACCGCCTGGCTGGCAATGACCGTGGCCATGGTGGCCAGGATGATCAGCGGGATCCGGAAATCCTCGGGTGCAATCAGGAAGAACGGGTTGGCGACGGCTTCCGGCTCGCGAAGGAGCAGGGCCCCCTGCCCTGCATAGGTGAGCATGAGCGCCGGAAGCACGATCCAGAACCAGCTCTTTGCAATCGGATTGCGGCCGAAGTGGCCCATGTCGGCATAGAGTGCCTCGACACCGGTAATCGCCAGCACCACGGCGGAAAGCGAAAGAAAGGCCGCGAGCCCGTCGGTCGCGAAGAAGCGGACCGCATGGTGCGGAGACAAGGCCTGTAGGATGCCGGGGCTTTCCGCGATGCTGAGCCCGCCGAGAACCGCAAGCACGACAAAATAGACAAGGGTGACCGGGCCGAACACGGCACCGACCCGTCCTGCCCCGCGCGACTGGATGAAGAACAGGCCGAAGATGATGCCGAGCGCCACCGGGATGACGAGCGGTTGCAGCCCCGGCTCCACAACCGTCACGCCTTCGACCGCCGACAACACCGAGATGGCGGGGGTGATCATGCTCTCTCCGAAGAAGAGCGACGTTGCGAGAATCCCGAGCACGACGACAAGCCCCGCCCAGGGCCGGCCCTGGCTATGCTGTTGCAGGAGCGCGAGGAGCGCGATCGAACCACCCTGCCCGCGATTGTCTGCGCGGAGCACGATCGCGACATACTTCAGGCTGACAATCAGCAGCATCGACCAGAAGATGAGGCTGACGACACCCAGAATGTGGAACTCGTCAACCGGCAGCGCGTGGGCGCCGGTGAAGGTTTCGCGCAGCGCGTAAATGGGGCTGGTGCCAATGTCTCCGAACACGACACCGAGCGCACCCAGCATCAGCTTGTGCAGCCCGTCCGCGCGATGGCCGGCTTTCGTCGCGGTGGTGCTCAAGGAAGGGTTCGCCGCGAAGGCCGCAGGACGTGTTCAGGCCGCGAAGCTGTAGGCCCCACCCTGCTCCAGCGCCCGCTGCCAGGCCGGACGCGCGTGCAGGCGGGCAATCCAGTCGGACATCGCCGGATAGGCTCCGCGCAATCCGAACACACCGGCAATCTCGGCCACAAAACTCATCTGGATGTCGGCGGCGGTCAGATCGTCGCCAACAAGATACTGGCGACCGGCGAGCGACCGATCGACGAAGCCCAGGTGACGGGCCAGTTCGCTATCGAGCCGTGGCTTCAAGGGGGCGGCGCCCTCGCCAAGGCGGCTGGTGTAGAGGAGCAGCATCAGCGGCAACATGGCCGAGCCTTCGGCATAATGAAGCCACATGATGGCGCGGTCATAGTCGCTGCTTTCCGGCGGTGGCATCAGCCGGCCGCCGCCCTTGCGACGCACGATCGTTTCAATGATGGCGCCCGATTCGATCAGGACCTGGCCGTCCATCTCGACCACAGGGGACTTTCCAAGCGGATGCACCGCCTCAAGCTCAGGCGGCGCAAGCCGCGTTTCGCTGTCGCGCGCGTAGCTCCGGATATCGTAGTCGAGGCCGAGCTCCTCCAGAAGCCAGAGAATGCGCTGGGAGCGGCTGTCGTTCAGATGATGGACGATGATCATGCGTAATCTCCCGGCGCTGACCGCCGCATGCTGGAAACGGGTCTAGCGAACGGCGTCGTGCGGCATCGCGCCCGTGTTCTGCAAGGCAGCAGCAACCTCCGGCGGCATGTAATTCTCGTCGTGCCGGGCGAGAAGTTCGCGCGCCTCGAAGTGTCCGTCAGGCCCAAGGCGACCGGTCGCAATGACGCCCTGCCCTTCCTTGAACAGATCCGGCACCAGGCCGCGATAGCTGACCGGGGTTTCCAGCGCCCGGTCCGTCACCACGAAATCGAGGGTGAGACCATCAGAGCGGCGCAGGATCGAGCCCTCTTTCACCAGCCCGCCAAGCCGGATCTCCGCACCCGGCGGAGGCGGGTTGGCGGCAATGTCAGACGGTGCATAGAAAAAGGTGGCCTTGCTCTGCAGTGCAAACAGGCCGAACACGCCCGCTGCCAGAAGCGCGAACAGCGCAAGAAGCCCGAGCACCAGGCGCTGTTTCTTGGCCGAGCGGACGGAAGCGGCAGCGGCCCGGCTCATTGGCTGTCCCGCTCGCGCTCGGCGCGCCGCATCCACGCGAAGGACGCGACAAGCATCCCGCCGACTGCGGAGAAGGTGACCGCATAAGCCGCAATGATGAAGGGAGTGTGGTCCATGTCCGGTCTCAGGCGGCCAGTGCCCGACGGCGCATCCGCGCCTCGCGCTGCTGCTCGGCCAGGATGGCGCGCATGCGCATGAAAACAGCAGCCCCGAACAGCAACCCGAAGCCGAGCGCCGAAATCAGGAGCGGCTGCAGCATGGCAGCGTGGATGCTGCTTCCGGAAAGGCGGATGCTCGCTGGCTGGTGCAGCGTGTTCCACCATTCCACGCTGAACTTGATGATGGGCAGGTTGATGGTGCCGATGATGGCCAGGAGCCCGGCTGCCTTCGACCCCTGCGCCCGGTCGTCGAACGCGTGGAGGAGTGCAATCACCCCCAGGTAGAGGAAGAAGAGCAGCAGCATCGAGGTGAGGCGGCCGTCCCACTCCCACCAGGTGCCCCAGGTCGGCCGGCCCCAGATCGATCCGGTGATGAGGCACACGGCGGCAAAGGTGGCGCCCACCGGAGCAATCGCGCGAACGGCGACGTCTGCCACCGGGTGCTTCCAGATGCGCGCGGTGAGCGCGGCCAGCGCCATGCCGAGATAACCGCCCAGCGCCAACCATGCCGCCGGAACGTGCACATACATGATCCGCACCGACTGGCCCTGGAGATAGTCGGGCGGCGCAAGGAACAGGCCGATGAACAGGCCCGTGCCAACGAGCAGGAGACCGCCGCCGAGAAGCCACGGCACGAGAGCCTCCGCAAGGCGCCGGAATCGGGCGGGATTGGCGAGCGCGTGCATGTTGCGAGCCGTCTAGCAGCGGCGGGGGGCCGATGTCAGCGGAAATCGGTGCCGCACCGCCGGCTCAGGAGCGGGACGCGGCCAATGCCTGGCCAACGGCAAAAGGCGCGATCGCCACCAGCAACAGCACCGATGCCGCAAGCCAGAATGCGGCGCCGCCCTGTCCTGCCCCCGCGCCGAACACGAGCACGGGGATTGCCAGTGGCAGAACAATGATGCCGGCAAGGCCGCCACCGCCACGCGCCCCGAGCGTGAGGGCGCCGGCGATGTTGGCAAGGGCGGCAAGTCCGCCCAGTCCCAGCGCAAGACCGCCGGCGACGGACGGCCATTGCGCTGGCGGCAGGCCCAGCATCAAGGCTGCGATCGGCAAGGCGGCGAGCAGCGGAAGTGCGACGCCGAGCCAGAGTGCCGCCAGGCGGGCCAGTGCCAGCGTCTCGCCGGCGATGCCGCGCACCGCATACTGGTCGAGAGTCCCGTCCGCGGCGTCGGTTCCATAAAGTGCCGTCACCGGCAGGAGGGCCGCCAGCAGCGCCGCCACCCAGAGAACACCGGCCGCGATCCGGCCAAGAAGCTCGCGATCCGCCCCGACAACAAAGTTAAAAAGCGCCGATACCAGCAGGAAGAAGGCCGCCGGAAGCAGCCATTCCCCCGGACGGGCTGCCATGCGGGCAAGATCCCGCCGCGCAAGACGCACGAGTAGGGCGAAGGTGGACAGCTGGCCTCAGCTCTCGCGGCGGCCGAACAACGAATCGGCGCTGGTCCGGAACCGCGCAGCCGCATCGCGCTTTGCGCGCGTGCGGGAAATCTCCGCTTCCAGCGCAGCGATCCGTGCGTCCAGTTCCGCAACCGAAAGCGGGTCAAGATCCTGCCCGGCGAGCAGGCGGAGCGGGTCTCCGGGCGCGCGCGGCAGAAGATCATCCGGGTCCATGATGGGCCTCCTCTTGGTGATGCAGGCTCCTTGCACCGCGGGCGCCACCGGGCAAGGGAGATGCATGGCGCACGACATTTCCCCCTCCGCATCCGGCATTCCGGAGAAGATGACCGCGATCGACCCCCCGGAACCCGGGGGGCCGGAGGTGCTCTTGCCGGTCTCTCGCCCGGTTCCACGCCCGGCGGCAGGCGAGGTTCTCGTTGCGGTGAAGGCGGCTGGGGTGAACCGCCCGGACGTGTTGCAGCGGAAAGGTCTTTATCCCGTGCCGCCGGGCGCGCCATCGATTCCGGGTCTTGAGATTGCCGGAGAGGTCGCACTCGTCGGCCCGAATGTGTCGTGGCCCCGGCCGGGCGAACGGGTGATCGCGCTCGTTTCGGGGGGAGGCTATGCCGAGTGGTGCGTCGCCCCGGCTGCGCAATGCCTGCCGGTTCCCGATGGCTGGAGCTTTGCCGAGGCGGCGGGGCTTCCCGAGACGATGTTCACGGTGTGGTTCAACCTGTTCCGGCAGGCAGGCGCCAGCGCCGGGAACCGGGTGCTGGTGCATGGCGGCACGTCGGGCATCGGGATCATGGCGATCGACCTTGGGCAGGCGTTCGGGCTTGAGGTGATCGTGACTTGCGGCAGCGCCGGGAAATGCGCGGCCGCGCTTGCCGCCGGCGCTGCTTACGCCATCGATTATCGCGCCACCGACTTCGTGGAGGAGGTGATGCGGGCAACCGACGGGCGCGGCGTCGACATCGTGCTCGACATGGTCGGCGGCGACTATGTGCCGCGAAATCTCGCCTGCCTCGCCCACGGCGGACGGCACCAGTCAATTGCCTTTCAGCGCGGGCGGCAGGCACAGCTCGACATCGGGCTGGTGATGGGCAGACAGTTGCGACTCTCCGGCTCGTTCCTGAGATCGCAGCCCGCCGGCGTGAAGGCGTCTCTTGCAACCGAGATCCGGCAGAAGGTCTGGCCACGGCTTGCCGACGGCAGCATCCCGCCGCGTCTCGATTCCCGGTTTCCGCTCGCTGAAGCGGCAGCGGCCCACCAGCGGATGGAGGCAGGCCTTCATGTCGGGAAGATCGTGCTTGTGAACGATTGAGACCGCCGCATTGCATCAGCTTGACACCAGGCACGCACGAAAGTTTCAAGCAGCATGGCTGATGTGACCGCGCTCAAGATCGAACTTGCCGACCTCGGTGCACAGACCGAGATGGGCTTTCGCGAATCGCTCCGCAGCGGCGCGCGCATCCGCGCGCTTGCCAGCGCACTCGAAGCCCTGAACGGCTGCGACGAACCCGCGCGGGCGGCGGCGTTGCTGCGCGGACGCTGGCGGCTCCTCTATTCCAATTTCGGCTTCGACCGGGAGACAAACCTCGGCCGGCTGACCTTCAACGTGTTGCCGCGCACGGAAGTGACAGTCGAGGAAATGTTCCAGGAGGTCGACCCCGCCAATGGCCATTATGACAATGTGATCAGCTATGTGGATGCCGATGGCGTGCCGGGCATGGTGGTGATGGTTGGTGCCTATCTCGCGGTTGAGGATGCGCGCATCGACATAGGCTTCAACCAGGTGCTCCAGACCGGACCGGCTGGCCAGGTGCGGCTTGCGATCGATTCGGATCGGATTCCGCCGCTCGCCTCCGACATTACCTACCTCGACGACAGTTTCCGCCTGCACCGCAGCAGCACCGGCAATCTCTACATGTTTGAGCGCATGGACGAAGCACCGATGCGCTGGGCGCGCGACGCCTGAGACCGGCGAAAGCGGCAGGGGCGGACAGGCTGCGGAGACTGTAGGGGGTGGCGCGGGAGGAACGCCATGACCAACCGGTTTCCGGATCACCCTTACCTCACGGGTTTCTACAAGCCGTTCGGCGCCGAACTGGACGCGCCCGACCTTGTCGTGGAGGGACGGCTACCCGAGGAGCTGCGCGGCACCTTCTACCGGAACGGCCCTGACCCGTTGCATCCACCACACCCCGAAGACCGCTACCATGTGTTTGACGGGGACGGCATGATCTACGCGATCCGGCTGAATGGCGGCCGCGCCGCAATGCGCAACCGCTGGGTGCGGACGCGGAAATACGATCTGGAGCGGGCTGCGGGCCGGCGGCTGTTCGGGGTCTTCGGCAACCCCCGGTTCAATGATCCATCGGTCTCGCCGATGGAGTACAACACTGCGAACACCCACATCTGGCCGCATGGCGAAGCAATCTACGCGCTGATGGAGGGATGCCCTCCGACTGCGATGGATCCGGAAACGCTCGAGACGAGGGGCTATGCGACGTTCGACAACACGGTGACCGGACCCTTCACGGCCCACCCCAAGACCGACCCGGAAAATGGCGCCATGCACGCCTTCGGATACTCCGCGAAAGGCCCGGGCTCGACCGCAATACGCTATAATGTGATCGATGCCGGCGGCGCGCCAAGTCATGTTGCCTGGCTGGAACAGCCCTATGCCTCGATGATGCACGACTTCGCGCTGACCGATACCCATGTCGTCTTTCCCTGCCTTCCGGTCGTCATCTCGATGGAGCGCGCGATGCAGGGCAAGCCGATGGCGGCCTGGGAGCCGGAGCGCCCGGCCGTGTTCGGCGTGATGGCCAAGGGCGGCAACGGGGGCGACGAAGTGGCCTGGCACGAGGCCGAGCAGACGTTCGCGTTCCATGTTGGCAACAGTTTCGACGATGGAAACGACATCGTGATCGATGTCGCCGGCGCGCGGCGTGCACCGCTGATGC
>JBKBXK010000080.1:0-8279 GCA_046314095.1 Thermaurantiacus sp.
CGCGCGCACGAGGATCGGCGCGGGGCCGGTTTCGGCAAGCGCGATCGCCTGTTCCGGGCTGAGCGCGACCGGGCCGGAGACGAGGCCGGGCGAGGCCGGGACGCCGACCGCGAGCGGGGTGGCCCCGGCGGCTGCGGCGCGCATGTTGCGCGCTTCCAGAAGGAGCGGCAGCGGCGCGCGGGCGAGTGCCTCGGCCCGGGAGAGCGCGACCCGGGGATCGTGCGCGAGATCGCGCGCGATGCGGGCGGCGGCGATGGCGCTGCGCTTGCCGCGCCGCGCCTGGAGGATGAACAGCCGGCCCGATTCGATCGTGAACTCGACATCGACGAGGTCGCGATAGCGGGTCTCCAGCCGGTCCAGCGCGGTGTCGAGCCGGGCGGCCGCCTCTGGCAGGGTTTCGCGGAGGGCAGTGAGCGGCAGGGTCTGCCGGCGGCCGGCGACGACATCCTCGCCCTGGGCGCGGAAGAGGATATCGCCGCGCGCGCCGGGCCGCCCCGTATCGGGGCAGCGCGAGAAGGCGACACCGGTGGCCGAACGGTCGCACCGGTTGCCGAACACCATGGCCTGGACGGTGACGGCGGTGCCGCCATCATCTGGGAGGCCCATGCGCCGGCGATAGGCCCTGGCGCGAGGCGCGTGCCACGAGGCGGCCACGGCAGCGATGGCGGCCTGGAGCGCGGCGGCCGGATCGTCTGCTGTGGCCGCTGGCGCAGCCGCCCCGCGGAGCGCCGCGATGCCAGCCTGGGCGCGCGCGGCGATTTCGGCTGCGAAGCCTGGATCGGCGGTGGCAGCGAGGGCTGAGACCACCGCGGGCGTTGCCCCGATGTTGAGGAGCGTATCCATCATTCCGGGCATGGACATGGCCGCCCCCGAGCGGACCGCGAGCAAGAGGGGCGCGGAGGGATCGCCGAACCGCTGCCCGGTTTCGGCCTCCAGCCGCGACACCGCGTCGGCGATCGCGCGCCGGTCGGCCGCGGTGAGGCCCGTTGCCGCGATCCGGCGCGCGGCACCGATGCCGATGGTGAAGCCGGGCGGAACCGGCAGGCCGAGCGAGCGGATGGTGGAGAGGCTGGCGCCCTTGCCGCCCACCTCGGCGACGGCTGCCGCCTCGCTGGCGTGCGGATGGTCGAAGAAGAAGATCACAGGATACGCACCGTGCCGCGGCCGCCATCGACCTCGATCATCGCACCATCCGGGATCGCCCGGCTGGCGCCGGTGACCGAGACGGCGCAGGGCACGCCGAGTTCGCGGGCGACGATGACGGCGTGGCTGACGGCCGCGCCCACGTCGACGACGACGGCTGCGGCTGCCGCCATCAGCGGGGTCCAGGCAGGGTCGGTGAACGGTGCAACGAGGATGTCGCCGGGAGCGAAATCGCCGGGCTGGTCTGGCGAGACGATGATGCGGGCCCGGCCGCGGGCGATGCCGGCGCAGCCGGGCACGCCGGCGAGAAGCCCGCCGGTGGCGGCGGTCGCCCGGTCGGCGATGCGGGGCCGCCATGTCTCGACCGGGGGCACGGTGCGGTGCACGATGAACGGCGGCTCCAGCGCGGACAGCCGGGCTTCCTCTGCGCTGCGGCGGCACACGAGATCGGGGACGAACGCCGGGTCGTCGAGCGCGGCCTGCCACTCGGAGACGGTGAGCAGCGCGAAAGCGTCTGCCGCGGGGAGGAGGCCGCGCGCGGTGAAGCGGCGCCCCAGCTCCCACATGGGCATGCGCATCTCGTGGGTGAGCATGGCGCAGCTGGTCTTGGTGCGCTCGCGGGCGGCGAAGAATCGCCCGGCGGCATCGAACGCTGCGCGAAACTGGCCGAGCGCCGCTTCGTCGCCAGCCAGGCGCGCCGCGATGGTTGCAGCCGCCTGCTGCCGGGCGGCGGCGCGCGCGCGGGCCCGGGCGGCCGGGGATTCCTGTTCCGGCGCGTGGCGCAGGGTGGCGATTGCCGCGAGCGGGGTGGCGGGATCGACCTCCCACGCCCGGCTGCGCATTTCCCATTCGTTGGGCCCGCGAAAGCCGAAATCGCGCAGGAACGCGGAAAAGGCGCTGCGGAAGCCGTCGATATCCGGCCCCGCCGCGCGGAGATGATCGGCGACCGCCGGAAGCCCGGCATCGAAGAGCGCGGTGAGGGCTGTGGAGCCGGCCACATCGCGGGCGAGCGCCCAGAGCGCGTGCGCCGGCCGGGCGCTGTCCACCACCGTATCGGAGGTGAGGACATCGGCTGTCAGCTCGGGGCAGCCGGCGGCGGCCGCGATGCCGGCGAGCATCCCGGCCGGGATCGTGGAATGATAGGTGGCCTCGATGTGCCGCACCCACAGGCGGCGCCAGTGCGCCTCGGCAAGCGCCAGGACATGATCGAACAGGGCGGCATCGGACAGCGACGGGAGATCCGGCCGGGCCGCGCGCACCGCCTCGACATCTGCGCGCATGCGATCGAGATCGTCGAGCGGGGGCTCTGAGAAGAGCCATCCGAGCATCGCGCCCAGACGTTCGGAATGGACGGGCGACGTGTCTGCCGGGCGCGGCTCGTAGGGCGGCACGTCGGGCTGGCCGCCGAAGAAGCTCTGGTCGATGGCTTCGGCCGAGAGGCCCGGCGTGCGCGCGCCGAAGATGCGGCTGGCCGAGGCGTTGAGATAGCCATAGCCGCCGAACACGCCGAGCATCTCCATGGCCCCGGGGGTGAATTCCCCAAGATCGAAGGCGCCGAGATTCCGGAGCGCCAGCCGCCAGCCGAAATCCGCGTGCGGAATGCCCCACAGCGTCCACGACAGGGGCTGCACCACATCCGGGAACACCTCTCCGATATTGGCCCTCGTGTAGAGCGGAAAGGCCGGCGAGGGATCGTCATCGACAATCCACCGGCCGAGCGCCTCGCTTCGGGCCGTGACTTTCCGGACGACGGCCTCGCCATCCCAGTCAGCGCCCTCCACGCGCGCAGCCGCGTCTGCTCCGCTCATGATCCTCTCCTCCCCGCGCCGCTCCGGGCGATCGCCTCGTGCGGGCTTTACCGAATCGTCGTGACAGTGCACAAGATGACATGCGTATCACTTTTTGTCTCGGGTTCGAGATGGAGGGAGTGACAGGTTGAGCGAAGCCGGAGCAGCGCCATCGGGCCGGGGCGCACGCCGCGCGCTGACGCCCAAGGGCCTCGCCATGCGCGAGCGCCTGCTCGATGCCGCGGGGCAGGCGTTTGCGGACTATGGCTATGAGCGCGCCCGGGTATCGGACATCGTGGCGATCGCCGGAACCAGCCACGGGAATTTCTACCGCCATTTCCCGGACAAGCCGGCGATCCTGATGGCGGTTCTGGAACGGCTCTATGTCACGCTTTCGCGCGCCACCAACCGGGCGCCCGGAACCGCCGATGTGCCGACGGAGCCGGAACTCGTGCGGCGCAACGCCGCCTTCTTCCATCTCTATGCCGACCATCGCGACCTGCTGCGGGTTGCGCGCGAGGCGGCCGCTGCGGGCGAGCATGGGGGATTCCTTGATTCCTGGCTGCGGATCCGGCGCATCTTCATCGATCGCAACGCCCGCTGGATCGCGCGGCTCCAGGCCGAGGGCAAGGTATCGGTTGCCGTCAAGCCGGAGCTGATGGCCGAGGCGCTCGGCGCGCTGACCGAGCAGCTTGCCTATGTCGAAGTCGGTCTTGCCCGGGTGCGCCCGCGGCCCGAACGGCTGGACGAGCTGGGGCGGGTGTGCGGCATCGTCTGGCACCGGACTCTGTTCGGGGCCGCGGCAGGGCCGGGCCGGTGACGCTGGCCGAGGTCGATCTTCTGGAGACCAGCGCCTTCGCAGCGCGCCGCGAGCATGAGCTGTTCCGGCGGCTGCGCGACGAGGCGCCGCTGTTCTTCAACCCCGAGCCGGACGGACCGGGCTTCTGGTCTCTTACCCGTCACGCCGACGTGGTGGCCGCGGCCCGGGACCATGCGCGTCTCGTTTCCGGCAAGGGGACCCAGATCCGGGACAAGCGCGCCGAGGGCAAGGGCCATCCGTCCGTGCACAACGCCGATCCGCCGCTCCATGGCCGGCTGCGCGCGCCGGGGGTTGCGGCCCTTTCCAGGCAGAAGGTCGAGCGGCACCGCGCCCGCATTGCGGCCATCGCCGACGATCTGGTCCATGCGGCGCCGCGCAACGAGGTGTTCGACTTCGTGGCGGACATTGCGCGCGTGCTGCCGATGCTGGTGATCGCGGACATGCTGGGCGTGCCAAAGGCGGATGCGCCGCAGCTGACCGACTGGGCCAACACGATGTCGGACATCCGCGCGACCGATGCGGAGCAGGAAACCGCCCGGCGGCACCTGTTCGACTATTTCCGGAAACTCGCGGAGACGAAACGGCGGCAACCGGGCGACGATGTCGCAAGCGCGCTCGTGGGCCATTTCGATGGCCCCGAGGCGACCGGCATTCTCGATGCCTATTTCATGCTTCTGACGGTGGCCGGCAACGAGACCACCCGCTTCCTGCTGGCCGAGGGGCTGGAGGCGCTGGTGACCACGGACGGCGCGCTCGATCACCTGCGCCGGGAACCGGAGGCGATCCCGCTGGCCGTCGAGGAGATGTGCCGCTTCGTGTCGCCCGTCATCCAGATGCGGCGGACCGCGGCCGAGGAGCTGGAGCTGCACGGCACGCGGATCCGGGCTGGCGACAAGGTGGTGCTCTGGTTTTCGAGCGCCAACCGGGACGAGCGGGTGTTTGCAGACCCGGACCGGTTCGACCCCTTTCGTCAGCCCAATCCGCATGTCGGCTTCGGCATCGGCGCGCATTTCTGCCTCGGCGCGCATCTGGCGCGGCTGGAGGCCGGGCTGTTCCTGGAGGCCTGCCTGGACCGCATTCGCGAGATCGAGATCGTGGCGCCCGCCGAACGCGCGCCAAGCAACTGGTTTGCCGCCACCGAGCGGCTGCTGGTGCGCTGGAGCTGAACGATGGGCGGGCATCCCGTTCTGGTGACCGGCGCGGCGCGCGGCATCGGGCGCGCGGTTGCGGACCTGCTGCTGGAGCAGGGGTTCGCGATCATCGAATCCGACATCGAGGCCGGCCCGGCGGCGCGGATCGGTGCGAACCTGGCCGAGGCGCACGACCTCGAGCGGCTGGCGGCGGAGGTTCGGGTGCGGGCAGGCGACGGGCTGGGCGGCATCGTGCATGTGGCCGGCCTTCCCGGCACGCATCCGCCGGAGCGGATCCTGGCGGTGAACCTGCATGCGCCGGTGCGCCTGACCGGTGCTCTGGAGGACGTGCTTTGCCCCGGCGCGGGCATCGTTGCCGTGGCATCGATCACGGCGCACCGCTGCACCTGGCCGGACGACCGGCTGGAGCAGCTGATCGACCAGCCGGACGCGCCACCGGCGGCAGCAGCGGATCTGGAGGGCGTTGCCGCCTACGAGGTTTCCAAGAAGGCCCTGATCCTGTGGACGCAGCGCCTCGCCGCACGGCTGCACGCGCGGGGCATACGGGCGAACAGCGTGTCGCCCGGGCCGGTCGAGACACCGATCCTCGCCGACTTTGCACGCAGCATGGGGGCAGACCGGCTGGAGGTGGCACGCCGGATGGTGGGCCGGCACGCGACACCGCAGGATATCGCGCCGGTGGTGGCGTTTCTCCTGTCGCCGGGCGCGGGCTGGATCAGCGGCGTCGACATCAAGGTGGATGGCGGCTTTCACGCGCTGCGGGCCGCTGCATCCGGGCGCGCCGTGGCATGATCGCGCATGCCCGTTCCGGAGGTCCGGCCAGGAAATGATGATGATATCAGTTTCGCATGTCTGAGCGACTCGACCTGATCCTCGTGCGGCACGGCCTGCCGGCGGTTTCGGCCGATCTCGCCGGCGATCCGCCGCTGTCCGACACCGGGCGGGCGCAGGCATCGGCAACCTGCGCCATGCTTGCAGGCGAGAGGATCGACCGCATCGTGTCGAGCACCCTCGTTCGCGCCATCGAGACGGCCCGGCCGCTGGCAGAGCAGACCGCCATGCCGCTCGCGCAGATCGCGGAGCTGGGCGAGATCGACCGCCTGACCGGGCGCTACGCGAGCATCGAGAGCGTTCGCGCCCGGGGCCGGGAGGAGTGGAAGACGTTCCTTGCCGACCCGCTCGGCTATTTCGGAGTGGATGCCGACCGCTATCGCGCGGAAACGATCGAGGGCTTTCGCCTGGCATCGGCATCGGGCGGCCGGATCGCCATCTTCACGCACGGCTTTCCCATCAACCTCCTGCTTTCGCATGCGCTCGGCATCCCCGACCAGGCGCGCTTCGTTCCCTCGTACGGGTCGATCACGCGGCTTTCCGGCCGCTCGGTCGACCATCTGACGGTGGTGAGCATCAACGAGACGGCGCATCTTCCAGCCGATCTCCTGATTGCGATGCCGACCGGATGACGATGTGGCATCCCGGCGCCGTCGCAGCCCGCGAGCCGGACCGGCTTGCCGCTGCCTTTCCTGCGGCCACCATGACCTATGGCGCGCTCGATGCGGCGTCGCGCGCCTGCGCCGCGCGCCTTTTCGCAGCCGGCCTCGGGCCACGCGACACGGTGCTGCTGCTGGTGGGCCAGACGCCCGGCTTCCTCGCAGCCGCCTGGGCGGCGCAGCGCAGCGGGCTCACCTATCTCCCCGCATCCACCCGCCTTGCACCGCCCGAACTCGCCTACCTGCTGGCAGACAGCGGCGCGAAGGCGTTGATCGTGGCCGATACCGCGGCCGCGCTTGCCGATGCTGCGCTCGCCCGTCTGCCGCATCCGGTCCTGCGCCTTGATCTCGAGGAGGCGCTGGCGCCGACCAATGCCCCGGACGCACCCGCGCTGGAGGGGGGCGATCTTCTCTACACCAGCGGCACCACCGGACGGCCGAAGGGCGTGAAGCGGCCGCTGAAGCTGGAGCCGCTCGGCTCGGACGGCCGCCGGGTGGTGCGCGGGCGCGAGCTCTTCGGTCTCGACGGGGCGAGCGTGTTCCTGTCGCCGGCCCCGCTCTACCATGCAGCGCCGCTGCGCTTTGCAATGAACCTGCTGCGCGTGGGCGGAACGGTGGTGGGCCTCGAGCGGTTCGATGCCGAGGCGGCCCTTGCCGCGATCGACGCGCGGCGGGTGACGCACAGCCAGTGGGTGCCGACGATGTTCCGCCGGCTCCTGCTGCTGCCGCCCGAGACCCGGGCGCGATATGATCTGTCGTCGCACCGGGTGGCGATCCATGCCGGCGCGCCGTGCCCGGAGCCGGTCAAGCGCGCGATGATCGACTGGTGGGGCCCGATTCTCCACGAATATTACAGCGGGACGGAAAGCATCGGCTTCACCCATGCGACCAGCGCCGAGTGGCTGGCCCGGCCGGGCACGGTCGGACGGCCCTGGGGGTGTCGGGTGCACATCCTCGACGAGACGGGCCGGGAGCTTCCGCCCGGCGCGACCGGGCGGGTGTTCTTCGCGGGCGGCGCGCCTGTGGCCTATCACAACGCGGCAGAGAAGACGGCCGGCATCACCAGCCCCGAGGGCTGGCAGACCATGGGCGACATCGGCCATGTGGATGCCGACGGCTATCTGTTCCTGACCGACAGGGCCGCGTTCACGATCATTTCGGGCGGCGTGAACATCTACCCGGGCGAGGTGGAGGCCGCGCTCCTGGCGCATCCGGAGCTGGTGTTCGACTGTGCCGTCTTCGGCGTTCCGGACCCGGACCTGGGCGAGCGCGTTCAGGCGCTGGTGGTGCCGCCGCCCGGCGTCGCGGCCGCAGCGGCACTGGCCGAGCGGATCTTCGCAGCGCTCGACGGCAGCCTCTCGCCCGTGAAGCAGCCCCGCCACATCGCCTTCCTGGACGATCTGGGCCGCACCGAGACCGGCAAGCTGGCCAAGGCTGCACTCAAGGCGGAATGGGCCGGCCGGCGGGACCAGGGCTTTGCCCGGCCTTCCCGGAAGGCGGCCTGATGGAGCGCGACGGCCTCCTCCTGCTCCTGCGGCTGAAGGGCTATGTGCAGCCCGGGGTGGCCGGGCTGGATGCGGTGGCCGCCGACCGGCTGGTGGCGGAGGGGCTGGCGGAGCCTTCGAAGCTGGGGTTCCGGCTGACCGCTGCGGGCCAGGAAGCCGCCGATGCCGTCTGGGCCGGGGAGCGCGCCGGCCTGCCCGCGCAACGGATCGAGGAGCTGCATGCCGCGTTCCTCGCGATCAATCCGCTGTTCAAGGGGCTGGTCGGAGCGTGGCAGCAAGGGGGCGACGCCGACGCGCTGCTGGCCGAGCTGGAGGGCGTTCATGCGCGGCTGACCGGCCTTCTCGACACCCTTTCCGAGCTGTTGCCGCGCCTTTCGCGATAC
>JBKBXK010000081.1:0-8227 GCA_046314095.1 Thermaurantiacus sp.
CGCGCGGCGGGCTATGCGATGGCCGGCGAATGGGTCGGCTCCAACGATCCGGACGATATCTACCTCGCCACCGCGCGCGCCGTCGAGCGCGCCCGCGCCGGCGAGGGCGGCACCATCCTCGAGCTGAAGACTGCCCGGCTCACCGGCCACTTCATGGGCGATCAACAGGCCTATATCCCCGAGCAGATGAAGCAGGCGGACCCGCTTCCGGCCTACCGCGAAAAGCTGGTCCGCGACGGTGTGCTCACCGCTGAAGAGGCAGACGCAATCGCGGCGCGCGCCACCGAGCGGATGGCGAGGGCCATGCAGTTCGCGAAGGACGCACCCTATCCCGACGCGCGCGAGGCGTTCGACCATGTGTTCGCAGGAGAAGCGGCATGAGCGACCGGATTCTCACCATGAGCCGGGCCGGCCGCGAGGCGCTGGACTGGGAGATGGAGCGCCGTCCGGACATCTTCTGCATGGGCGAGGACGTGTTCAAGTTCGGCGGCATCTTCGGCACCATGGACGGGTTCGGCGCCAAATATGGCCCAGAGCGTGTCATTTCCACGCCGATTTCCGAGACCGGCTTCATCGGCATGGCGGCAGGCGCGGCGATGGCGGGCATGCACCCGGTGGTGGATCTCGCCTACATCGACTTCATCGGCGTCTGCTACAATGTGCTGCTGAACACCGCGTCCAAGACCCACTATATGTCGGGCGGCGCGGTGAAGGTTCCGATGACGCTCCTCATCGGCACGGGCGGCGGCTACAACAATGCCGCGCAGCATTCGCAGTGCCTGCACGCAACCGTTGCCCACATTCCCGGCGCCAAGGTCGTCTATCCGTCCAACGCCTATGATGCGAAGGGCATGCTGCACACGGCGCTCCGCGACGAGAATTTCGTGATCTTCCTCACCCACAAGGGAACCGCTGGCGTCGGCTGGATGGGAACGCCGATCAAGAGCACGCTGTCCGAAGTCCCGGCCGAGCCCTACACCGTGCCGTTCGGCAAGGTGCGCGTCTATCGCGAGGGCACCGACGTGACGATCACCGGCCTCGGCATGAGCGTGCACGAGGCGCTGAAGGCCGCCGAGGAACTGGAGAAGGAGGGGATTTCCGCTGAAGTGGTGGATCTGCGCTCGCTCTCACCGCTGGACCGGGACGGCATCATGGAAAGCGTCGCCAAGACCGGCCGGCTGGTGGTGACGGACGAGGATTATCTGTCCTACGGCGTCTCCGGCGAGGTGATTGCAACCGTGGTCGAGCGGGATCTCACGGCGCTGAAAAAGCCGCCGATCCGGGTGACGACGCCCGACATTCCGATCCCGTTCGCGCGGCCGATGGAACAGGCGATCCTGCCGCTTGCCGGGCGTATTGCCGACGCCGCCCGCAAGCTGATGGCCTGAAGCGGCAGGGGGGCGGGCATGGCGACCGAGGTGAGCATCCCCACCGACATGTGGGCGGAAGACGAAAAGACCGGCTCGATCGTGATCTGGCTCTACAAGGATGGCGCCGCGGTGCGCGAGGGAGACCTGATCGCCGAGGTGCTGGTGGAGAAGGTCACGCTCGAACTCGAAGCGCCGGCGTCGGGCACGCTGCGCATCCGGGTGGAGCCGGAGGTGGTGGTGCACAAGGGCGACGTCGTCGCCGTCATCGAGTGACGGGCGGCCCACTTCGCTTCACCGGCATCCGGGGGATGATCGCCCGGCGGATGCAGGAATCCCTCGCCGAAACCGCCCAGCTCAGCTTCTTCGCCGATGCCGATGTGCAGCCCATGATCGCCGCGCGGGAGGCCTGGAAGTCCGCCGGCCAGAAGATCGGCATCGAGGATCTGGTCATCCACGCGCTTGCCCGGGTGGTGAAGGCCCATCCGCTTCTGAACGCGCACGAGGTCGATGGCGAAGTCGTGCCGCAGCCCCGGGTCAATGTGGGGGTGGCAATCGCCATTCCCGATGCGCTTGTCGTCCCCTGCGTGTTCGACTGTGATCGCAAGGGGATTGCCGAAATCGCCTTGGAACGGGCGAGCCTGGTGGAGCGCGCGCCCCGCAATCGCCTCACCGTCACCGAAATGTCGGGCGGCACCATCACCATCACCAATCTCGGGCAGACCCGGGTGCGCCACTTCACGCCCATCCTGGCCCGCCCGCAGACGGCCATCGTCGGCCTCGGCCGGATCACGCAGGCGGGCGAGATGGGCCTCTCGCTCACCGTCGATCACCGCGCCGTCGACGGCTGGCCGGCCGGCCTGTTCCTCACCGATCTGTGCGAGGCGCTGGAAGGCGCCCATCCCCTGCCCTGAAGGAGACCCCAATGGACCTCGAACTCGCCGGGCTGAAGGCCCTCATCGTCGGCGGAACCCGCGGCATCGGCCGCGCGGCCGCGCGGAAATTCCATGCCGAAGGCGCGAAGGTCGCCTTCTGCGGGCGCGGCGAGGCGGGCGTCACCGCGCTGGCCGCCGAGCTGGATGGATCGATCGGCTTCGTCGCCGATGCCGCCGGCGACAAGGAGGCGTTCACCGCTGCCATGATCCACGCCATCGAGGGGCTGGGCGGGCTCGACATTCTCGTCACCTGCCAGACCGCGTCGGGCATGAAGTTCGACGAGGCGGGCTTTCGCGAGAATTTCGAGGCCGACCTCATCGGCACCTACCGCGCGATCGAGGTGTCGCTGCCGCACCTGAAGGAGAGCGCGCACCCATCCGTCATCAACATCGCCTCGATCGCGGCGCTGGAGGAGTTCGGCGGGCCGCAGAGCTTCAACTCGATGAAGACGGCTACCATTGTCTATCTGCACCAGCTGGCCCACGCGCACGCGCCGATCCGGTTCAACTCGGTCTCGCCCGGCCCGATCTACGAGAAGGAAGGCCCCTGGGGCTGGGTGGAAGCCAACATGCCCGAGGTGTTCGAGGGCACCCGGAAATCGATCCCGCTCGGCCGCTACGGACTGCCCGACGAAGTGGCGGATTCGGTGCTGTTCCTGTCCTCGCCGCGCGCGGCCTTCATCACCGGAACCAACCTGGTTATCGACGGCGCCGCGAAGAAGGCGGTGCAGTTCTGACCATATGGGATAGTTCTGAGCCGAGAATTGTTCCACGTGGAACATTCACGCAGGCGTCAGCTTGTGCTGGCATGAGGTTCCCCGACCCGCCCATGCCCGAACCGAGGAGGACAGACAGATGATCCTGCGCGCCGCCCTATCCGCACTTCTGCTTGCAGCCGCTGCACCGGCGGCGCTCCTGGCCCCGGCCACGCCGGTTGCGGCGCAGATGGCGCCCTTCGTGCTCGACCCGCTTCCCTATGCCGAGACGGCGCTGGAGCCGGTGATCGATGCGGAAACGATGCGGCTGCACCATGGAGCGCATCACAAGGCCTATGTGGACAATCTCAACAAGGCGGTCTCCGAAAACCCGGCGCTGCAGCAGATGTCTCTGCAGCGGATGATGGCCGAGGTCTCGAAGCACGGGAAGGCGGTGCGGGACAATGGCGGCGGCCACTGGAACCACACATTCTTCTGGAACCTGATGGCGCCCGACGGGCAGCGCGGGGCACCCTCGCAGGCGCTCAACGCCGCGATCGCGCGCGACTTCGGATCGATGGAGAAGATGAAGGCGGCGTTCGAGGCGGCCGGGCGCGGCCAGTTCGGCTCCGGCTGGGCGTGGCTGATCGTGCGACCGGATGGGCGGCTGAAAATCACTGCGACGCCGAACCAGGACAATCCCTTGATGGACGTGGTGCCAGAGAATGAACGCGGCACCCCGATCCTGGGCAATGACGTGTGGGAGCACGCCTATTATCTGAACTACCGCAACCGGCGGGGCGAATATCTCTCGCGCTGGTGGGAGGTGGTGAACTGGGGCCGCGTGAACGAGCTTTACGCGGAGGCCGTGGCCAAGGCCGGCGCGCGCTGACAGGCTGCGGCCGGATCAAGGAGCGCCGGCGGGCCACCGCCAGCGCTCCTCGTCTGGCGCAGCTCAGAAGGTGCCGGGCGCGGGTGGCGCGGGTGGCATCGGCGGTGGCGGCATGTCGCGCATCCGCTCGCGGAACTGCTCGGCCCATTTGCGCCATTCCTCGGCACGGCCTTCGGCCATCTGCCGGCCGCGGGTGGCGTTTTCGGCAAAGGTCCTGCGATCCTCCGGCGACATCTTCTGGAAGGCGGCGAGCATCCGCGCCTGGCGGGCAGCGTGCATCTGGTCGACGAGGCGCCGCTCGTCTTCCATGGCGCGGCGGAGCGCGGCGACATCGAGACGCTCTGCGGCGACCAGCGTGTTGATCCGGTCACGCGCGGCGCGCATCCGCTCGCGATCCTCGGCGCCGGTTTCGGCACGCATCGCCTCGGCGAGTGCCTGACGCCCATCGGGCGAGATGTTGGCAAAGCGCTGGGAGCGCATCTGCCGCACCTCGGCGCGTGGCCCCCGGGGCCCGCGTTCGCCCATCGCCCGGGGCTGGGACGCGCCGGGCGTGCCGGCGGGCGGCGGAGGCGTTTGCGCCAGTGCCGGGCCGGCAAGACATGCAGCGGCGGCGGCAACAAGAGCAGTTCGGGGAAGTCTCATATCAGAATATCCTCTTCGTAGGTCGGGGTGAAGAGCAGGCGGAAGGCATCCGCGCCGAACTCTTCCTCGGCGACCAGGGTCGGCGCAGACGACACCGCGCGCGGCGCCATGTCTGTGCGTGCAAGCATCAGTGCTGCCGCGACACTTGCCGCGACCGCGCCACCCACGAGCCACAAGGGGCGGGCACGAGAGGGAGCAACGGGCGTTCGGGCAAGCGCGTCGGCATGTGTGATGATACGGGCAACCGCGGCGAAATCCCCCGCGGGCCGACCTGCCCAGCCAGCAAGCGCGGTATCGAGCGCAGCCATTTCGGCCGCAAGCGCCTGGAGGTCCGGGCTGGCGGCGATGGCGGCTTCCACCTCGGCGCGGCCGGCCGCCGGCCAGCGGTTGCGGTCTGCCCCGAAGGTCTCGAGCCAGTGACGGGCGGTTGCAGTCGTGTCGGTCATGGTCATCATCCTGTCTCGTCGGCGAGATCGCCAAGGCGATTGCGGAGGTCGGCGCGGGCGCGGCCAAGGAGGCCCTCGACCGCCTTTTCCGTCGCCTCCAGCACGGCGGCGATCTCCGCCATGGAATGGCCCTCGCCGTGGAACATGGCGAGCGCCGCCCGCTGTCGGGGCGGGAGGGCGGCCAGTGCCTGCTCCAACCGCCGCGCAAGCGCGCTGTTGGCCGCGTTCGCCTCGGGGCCCGGGGCCGGGTCCGCCACATGGGCGGCCGCTTCCAGCGGGGCAACGGGCCTGAGGCGTCTGCGGCCGTCGAGCGCGCAGTTCAACAGCACGCGGCGCCACCAGGCCCCGAAACTGCCGCGGGCGGGATCATAGCGGCGCGCCTCCCGCCAGAGCCGGGCCAGCGCCTCCTGCACGGCATCCTCGGCCAGCGCGCGGTCACCGAGCACCCGTGTGGCAAGCGCCAGCCCCGGGCCCGCAAGACCACGGGCGAGAAGCCGGAACGCCTCGGCATCCCCTGCCGCCACGCGCGCGGCGAGCAGTGCCTCGGGCTCGGCAGCGCGGGCATGGGCGCCCGTTGGAGTGACAGCGTGCATGGCGGCGTTTCATGCCGCCTACGCGCTGAATGCGGGATTTCCCCCGCGCGCGCCCGGCGCAGGCTGCTGTGGGCCAGCACCCCGGACATCGGCCAGGATTTCCCCCGCGCGCGCCCGGCGCGGGCTATTCGGCGGGCGCGCGGCTGTTGACGGACTTCAGGGCGAACGTCTGCCCCGCCGTGCGGTCGCCGCGGGCGAGCGCGAACACCACGCCCGAAAGCGCAACCAGCGCGATGAGGTTGGGGATGGCCATCGCGGCCGAGGAGATGTCGCCCAGGCGCCAGATGAAGGTGAGATCCTGGAAGGATCCGAGAAAGATGGCGAAGCACCACAGGAGCCGCCAGGCGATGTGGAGGCGCTCCTCGCCTTTCAGCGTGGCCCCGGCGAACTGATCGTAGAGGAAGGTGATCGCCCGCTCGCCATAGTAGGACCATGTGAGGAGGGTGGTGAACACGAACAGGATGAGGGCGGTTGCAGCAACCAGCGTGCCGAGCGGGATGCCGGCCACGGGGAAGGGGAAGGCAGCGGCAAAGGCGCCCGACGTCATCAGGAAACCGCCGAGATCGGACTGCCAGGCGTGGGGCACGATCTGGACGGTGCCATCGGCCAGCGTGTGGGTGAACTGGCCTTCGACCGTGAGGATGACGAGCGCGGTCATGGTGCAGATGACGACGGTATCGATGAAACAGCCGAGCATTGCGAAGCGGCCCTGCTTTTCGGGATCGTCGGTCTGCGCGACGGCATGGGCGATGGGGGTGGAGCCCTGGCCGGCCTCGTTGGAGAAGAGGCCGCGGGCGACGCCGGCACGGATCGCGATGATGATCGCGGCGCCCAGGAAGCCGCCGGTTGCCGCCTGTTCGTTGAAGGCGCCGTTGAAGATGCGGGCGAAGGTTTCGGGCATGGAGCCGAAATCGAGGATGATCGCAACCAGCGCCATCAGGAGATAGGTGGCCGCCATGAACGGCACCACGCGCTCTGCCACGGCCCCGATGGACTTGATGCCGCCGAGGATGACGACGAAGACGAAGGCGGCGACGAGAAGGCCGCCGATCCACTGATCGAGCCCGGTCAGCTCGTAGATGGAATCGGCGACGCTGTTGGCCTGGATGCCGTTGCCGGAGATGAGGGCGGAAAACAGCGTGCCGATGCAGAAGAGGATGGCGAGCCAGCGCCATTTCGGCCCGAGTCCCATCATGATGTAGGTCATCGGGCCGCCGCGATAGGTGCCCGCGGGCGTCTGCTCGCGATAGCGGATGGCAAGCGCGCCTTCGGAAAAGGCCAGCGCCATGCCGATGAGCGCCGTGACCCACATCCAGAAGATGGCGCCCGGTCCGCCAAGCGTGATGGCGGTTGCAACCCCGGCGAGGTTGCCGGTTCCGACCTGGCCGGACAGCGCGGTGGAAAGGGCGGCGAAGGGCGAGATCTCGCCGCCGCCATCGCCCTTGCGCTGGCGCCCGAACACGGTGGCGAAGGCGCCGAACAGGTTGCGGATGGGATAGAAGCGCAGGCCCCACATCATGTAGAGGCCGATGCCGAGCAGGAACAGCACCATGGGCGGGAAGGGGATGACCTGCCGGCCGTTCCAGATGCCGCCCCAGATGAAATCCGAGACGTTGACCACCTGCTCGATCACTGGTTCCACGCGCGCCCCTTCCCTCGGCCGGCCGAGCGCGTCTCGATAGAGATTGTCACGCAGTTGTAAATGGGGCGGCGGCTGGCGGCCGGCACGGCGGCTGTGGTGAAGCTTTCATGACATGGTAAGCAAACATTAACTTCGATTTATGGCCCAAAGAGCCAGAAAAGATGGTTAATCATGTTGAAATGATTTGCAATCCGAAACTAATGTTCGGGCGTCGGCCATGACAAAGGGGTCTTGGGCCGAAACAGGCCAGGACGGTGGCGTGCTGTTGCGGATAGAAGCGGCGCTGCGGTTCGGGCCGACCTGACGAGGGGGGAGTCCAGATGAGAGTGATTCACGTCGTTTCGGCCGCAACGCTTGCGGCATCTGTCTCGGTTGCACCGGCATTCGCCAGCAGCACCGTGTTCGCCAACAACACCGCGCCCGGCGACAGTTTCACCAATCCCAGCGGCACGAACCAGGGCGAGGCCGTCGGCACGTCGGGCTGGTATTACAACAATGTCCGCGGCAATGGCAGTGTGGGCATTTCCACCGCCAATCCGCGGTCGGGCAATGGCTCGGTGGCGTTTGCGAGCCCGGACGGAACGGCCAAGGCGGACATCGAGTTTCTGCCGAATGCGGTCAACCTGGGCGGCAATTTCTTCTCGGTCGGGTCGCTGGGCGCATTTTCGTCGCTGCAAAGCTTCGGTTTCGATTGGTATCGCGACGGCTCCAGCACCAACCCTGCCGTGCAGCACCCCGCGCTGCGGGTGCTGATCGATCTCGATGGCGATCTGTTGACCCCGGACCGCGCCGGCCTCGTCTTCGAGCGGGCCTACAACGCGCTGCCCACGCTCACCGACCAGTGGGTGACCGATATGGTGACCGGATCGACCAATCTCTGGTCGTTCGGCGCGCTCGGGTTCGCCACTGGCGGATACGGAGTGACGCTCGACAGTTGGAAGGCCAACCCGCTGCTGGCCAACGCCGTGATCGTGGGCTTCTCGGTCGGCGTGGGGAGCGGCTGGTCGGGCAATTT
>JBKBXK010000082.1:0-8221 GCA_046314095.1 Thermaurantiacus sp.
TCCTCTCCGTTCGGATAGCGGCGGAGCGCATGCTCGCCCCGGAAGCGCGGGGAAATCGGCCCCTTTTCATAGGGGAAGTTCACCGTCGCCTTCTTCTTGAACAGGTAGGAGAAGGTGAGGCCCAGCCCCTTCCAGAACTCGACCAGGAGCATGGCGCGGGCAAGGCCTGGGCCGGATTTCGCCATCATTGGCCTCCCGAGAAGTGGCCGGAGAACACCAGCCAGCCGGAAATCAGCGCCACCCACAGGAGCGAGAGCGGCAGCAGCACCTTCCAGCCAAGGCGCATCAGCTGATCATAGCGGTAGCGCGGCACGGTTGCCTTCACCCAGGCGAAGACGAAGAACATGAAGACGACCTTCAAGAAGAACCAGAGGACGCCGGGGAAGAGATAGAGGGGCGCCCATTCGAATGGCGGCAGCCAGCCCCCGAGGAACAGGAGCGCGAACAGCGCACACATCAGGATGATGTTCATATATTCGCCGAGGAAGAAGAGCGCGAAGCTCATCGACGAATATTCGACCTGGTAGCCGGCGACGAGTTCGGCCTCGGCTTCGGGCAGGTCAAACGGTGGCCTATTTGTTTCCGCGAGCGCCGAGATGAAGAACATGACGGCGATGGGGATGAGAAGCGGGTTGAAGATGTGCCCGTTCAGGACGCCGAGGATGTTCCCCTGTTGCGAGAGGACGATCTGCGAGAGGTTGAAGCTGGACGCGTAGAGCACCACGCAGACGATGATGAGGCCGATCGAGACCTCGTAGGAGACCATCTGCGCCGCCGAGCGAAGCCCGCCGAGGAAAGGGTATTTGGAGTTGGAGGCCCAGCCCGACATGATGATGCCATAGACCCCGAGCGAGGAGACGGCGAAGAGATAGAGCAGGCCGACATCGATATCGGCCAGGACCAGCCCGTCATCGAACGGGATCACTGCCCAGGCCGCAAGCGCGAGGATGAAGGTGATCATCGGCGCGATAAGGAACACGCCCTTGTTCGCGTTGGAGGGAAGGATCGTTTCCTTCATGAACAGCTTGATGCCGTCGGCGAAAGGCTGGAGCAGGCCGAACGGCCCCACAACATTGGGCCCCTTGCGGAGCTGCATCGCCGCCCAGACCTTGCGGTCCACCCAGGTGGACATGGCCATCAGGAACATGACGATCAGCGAGATTGCAAGGATGAAGAAGAGGTTGCCGACGAACCAGCCGAGGCCCTCGCCCAGGAAGGACTGAAACCAGGCGATCATTCCGCAGCCTCCAAAAACGCGGGCTGCTGACCCTGCTCGATTTCCCGCACGCAGGCCTGCATGGTGGGGCTGGCGCGGCAGACGGGATTGACCATGTAGTGGCTGGTGGCCGGCACCTTCGCAGTGCCGGAAGGGGGGCTGGCGCCCTGCCCTTCGAACGGCGCCCACTCAGCCCTCTCCAGCCCCTCGCGCCCGAGATGCGGCCATTGCGTCGCGATGCGGCGGCGCAGTTGCTCGAGACTGTCATAGGGAAGGCGGATGCCCAGCACATCGGCAAGCGCGCGCAGGATCGTCCAATCCTCCCGCGCGTCGCCGGGTGGGAACACGGCGCGCAGCGACCGCTGCACCCGGCCTTCCATGTTCACCCAGGTTCCCGGTTTTTCGGTGCAGGCGGCGGCGGGCAGAATCACGTCGGCCGTCCTGGCGCCGGCATCGCCATGGGTGCCGAGGTAGATCTTGAAGGTGGCTGAAAGCGGCGCAAGGTCGAGCTCGTCGACACCAAGCAGGAAAGCAATGGCCGGCGGGTCTGCGAGGAGGCTGGCGAGGCCGGCTTCGTGCGCGAAGCCGATATCGAGCGCGCCGACCCGGCTTGCGGCATCGTGGAGGATGTTGAAGCCGTTCCACCCATCGCGCACCATGCGGAACCGCTCGACCAGTCCGTGCACGGCTTCAAGCACTTGCACAGACGCGTTGCGGCTGTCGATGAGGATCGCGGGGCGTTCGGCCGCCTCCAGCGTCTCGACCAATGTTTCCGGGAGGCTTGCAAGGAGTCCGAGATCGTCGCCGAGATCGGTAACGGGAATGGTCAAGTCCGCTGCGGGGCCGATGCGGAAGATCGCCGCCCCGCCCCGGCGCACGGCCTTGCGCAGCCGGGTGTTGACGAGCGGCGCATCGAAACGCGGGTTGGCACCTACGAGAAGGATGAGGTCCGCATTCTCGATGCCGGCAAGGGTGGTGTTGAAGAGATAATGGGCGCGCGGGCCAGCGAGGCCCGAGCCGTCGAGGCGGGATTCCAGCCGGGCGGAGCCGAGGCCGGTCATCAGATCCTTCAGCGCAACCATCTCCTCGACGGCCGCCAATGGCCCGACAAGGGCTGCGATCCTGTCTCCGGAAATGTCTGTAACCGCCTTTGCTATCGCTGCAAATGCCTCGGGCCAGGTAGCGGAGCGCAGCCGGCCATCGACCCGCACCCAGGGCCGGTCCAGCCGTCGCTCGCGCAGGCCGTCGGCCGCGAAGCGGGACCGGTCGGCCAGCCATTCCTCGTTGACATCGTCGTGGAGGCGCGGGCTGATGCGCATCACCGTGCCCGAGCGGTGGCCGATGACGATGTTGGAGCCGACGGCGTCCATCGTGTCGATGCCGTCCGTCCGGCGCAGCTCCCACGGGCGGGCCTCGAAGGCGTAGGGCTTGGCCGTGAGCGCGCCGACCGGGCAGAGGTCGATCACATTGCCGGACACCTCGGAGGCGACCGCGCGCTCGAGATAGGAGGTGATCTGCATGTTCTCGCCGCGGTAGAGCGCGCCGATTTCCTCGACGCCCGCGACCTCCTCGGCGAAGCGCACGCAGCGGGTGCAGTGGATGCAGCGCGTCATCACCGTCTTGATAAGAGGGCCCATATATTTTTCGGCAACCGCGCGCTTGTTCTCGTCAAAGCGGGAGACGCCCCGGCCATAGGCGAGCGCCTGGTCCTGGAGGTCGCACTCGCCGCCCTGATCGCAGATGGGGCAGTCGAGCGGGTGGTTGATGAGGAGGAACTCCATCACCCCTTCGCGCGCGCGGCGGGTTTTCTCGCCCATGGTGTGCACCACCATGCCGTCTGCCGCCGGCATCGCGCAGGACGCGACGGGCTTGGGAGACTTTTCCACTTCGACCAGGCACATGCGGCAGTTGCCTGCGATGGAGAGACGTTCGTGGTAGCAGAAGCGCGGGATTTCGCGCCCGGCGAGCTCGCAAGCCTGCATGACGGTGGCGCCCTGCGGCACCTCCACTTCGCGGCCATCGACGGTGAGCGTTGGCACTGGCCTACTCCGCTGCGGCTGCCAGCGCCGGCATGGCATCTGGCACCTGAACGAACCCACGGCGCTTCGCAATCCGGGCCTCGATTTCGGGGCGGAAGTGGCGGATGAGGCCCTGGATCGGCCAGGCAGCGGCGTCGCCCAGAGCGCAGATGGTGTGGCCCTCCACCTGCCCGGCCACGTCGAGCAGCAGGTCGATCTCGTGCGGCTCGGCGTCGCCTGTAACCAGCCGGTTCATCACCCGCCACATCCAGCCGGTGCCCTCGCGGCAGGGCGTGCACTGGCCGCAGCTCTCGTGCTTGTAGAAATAGGAGATGCGGGCGATCGCCTTCACGATGTCGGTGGACTTGTCCATGACGATGACGGCGGCGGTGCCGAGGCCCGATTTCAGATCGCGCAGGCCATCGAAATCCATCGGCGCATCCATGATTTCATGCGCAGGCACCAGCGGCACGGAGGAGCCGCCGGGGATGACGGCGAGGAGATTGTCCCACCCGCCGCGGATGCCGCCGCAATGGGTCTCGACGAGGTCGCGGAAGGGGATGCTCATCGCTTCCTCGACGGTGCAGGGCCGCTCCACATGGCCGGAGATGCAGAAGAGCTTGGTGCCGCTGTTGTTGGGCCGGCCGATGCCGGCGAACCATTCCGCCCCGCGTCGCACGATGGTGGGGGTGACGGCAATCGATTCGACATTGTTGACCGTCGTCGGGCAGCCATAGAGGCCGACGCCGGCCGGGAACGGCGGCTTGAGGCGCGGTTGGCCCTTCTTGCCTTCCAGGCTTTCGATCAGCGCGGTTTCCTCGCCACAGATGTAGGCGCCCGCGCCGCGATGCACGAAGACATCATAGGCATATCCCGTGCCGCAGGCATTGTCGCCGAGAAAGCCTTTGTCATAGGCCTGTTTCACGGCCGCCTCGAGCCGCTCCGCCTCGCGCACGAACTCGCCCCGGATATAGATGTAGCAGGCACGCGCCCGCATCGCGTATCCGGCGAGGAGCGCGCCCTCGATCAGCTTGTGTGGATCGTGGCGGATGATTTCCCGATCCTTGCAGGTGCCGGGCTCGGATTCGTCAGCGTTGATGACGAGGAAGCTCGGTTTTCCGGGCTTCGGCTCCTTGGGCATGAAGCCCCATTTGACGCCGGTGGGAAAGCCCGCACCGCCGCGGCCGCGCAGGCCCGAGGACTTCACGATCTCGATGAGCCGGTCGGGGCCGAGCGCGAGCAGGTCGGCAGTGTCGCTCCAGTCGCCGCGGGCCATTGCGCCCTCGATGCCCCAGTCGCCCTGGCCGTAGAGGTTGGTGAAGATACGGTCCTTGTCGGCGAGCATCAGGCACTCCTTCCCGGGCCGCCACGCTTCCAAGCCGCGAGGCCCATCGCCGCGATCGCAAGCATGATCACGCCCCACAGAAGCTCGCCCCGGAACAGCAGCACGCCGGCGGCCGCGAGAACGATGAGGCTGCAGAGGAGAACGAGTGCGGAAGGCGTGACTTTCATGCCACTTCCTTCAGCGTCGTCGGGCCGCCGATGGGAGCGGAGAACTGCCGATCCACCTGCGGGCCGGGCGCGGGTGTTTCGCCCCGCGCGAGGGCTTCGAGAATGCCGGTGATGGTTTCGGGCGTGAGATCCTCGTAGAAATCATCGTTCACCTGCACCATTGGCGCATTCACGCAGGCGCCGAGGCATTCGACCTCGGTGAGCGTGAAGAGGCCGTCGTGGGTCACCTCGCCCTTTTTCAGCCCGAAGGTCTGGCAGGCGATCATGATCTCCTCCGCGCCGCGCAACATGCAGGGCGTGGTGCCGCAGACCTGTACGTGAAAGCGGCCGACGGGCTTCAGATTGTACATGGTGTAGAAGGTGGCCACCTCAAGGGCGCGCATGCGCGGCATCTGCAATTGGTCCGCCACGAACTCGATGAGCGGAAGCGGGAGCCAGGCCGAACCCGTTTGCTCGAGCATCTGATATTGCGCGAGCCACAGGAGCGGCATCACCGCCGACTGCTGCCGGCCGACGGGATAGCGGCCGATGATTTCCTCGGCCTTCGCGGCGTTGGCCGGGGTCCAAGCGAAGGCGCTGGAAGTGCTCATGATGTCACCTGGATACAATCAGGATGGCCGTTCGGCCTCTTAACGCAAACGACAATGTCGCCCCGTGTGGGATGCTGAAAATAGAACATGGTACCGTTCGGGACTGGGACTAACCGGTCTCCTGGTCCGGGCTGCCAGACGGATCTTGACTGATACCCATTCTCCACGAGTTTCGACATCGGATCGACCGCTTGCGCCATGGATGTGGACGCAACAACTGCTAACAGAGCGGCTGCAAGCGTGGGACCTAGCTTCACCGGTCCACCTCTCCGAACACGATGTCGAGCGAGCCGAGGATCGCCGGCGCATCGGCGAGCATGTGGCCGCGGCAGAGGAAATCCATCGCCTGAAGATGCGCAAAACCCGTCACCCGGAAATGCAGGCGATAGGGCCGGTTGGTGCCATCGGAGACGAGATAGACCCCGAACTCGCCCTTCGGGCTTTCGGTTGCGACATAGACTTCGCCCGGCGGCACCTTGAAGCCCTCGGTATAGAGTTTGAAGTGGGCGATCAGCGCTTCCATCGAGCGCTTCATCTCGCCGCGCTTGGGCGGAACGATGCGCGGATCGTCGGCCATGACCGGCTCGTCCTTCATGTGCTGAAGGCGGTTGAGGCACTGGTGGATAAGCCGCAGCGACTGGCGCATTTCCTCCATTCGGACCATGAAGCGGTCGTAACAGTCGCCGCGATCGCCGACCGGCACGTCGAACTCCAGATCGCCATAGATCTCGTAGGGCTGCGACTTGCGCAGATCCCAAGGGATGCCGCTGGCGCGCAGGCACGGGCCGGTGAAGCCCCAGGCGATCGCCTCCTTTGCGGAAATCACCCCGATATCGACATTGCGCTGCTTGAAGATGCGGTTGTTGGCGACGAGTTTTTCCACATCGTCCAGCGCCTTGGGGAAGCGGTTGGCGAAATCGCGGATGTCGTCGGCGAGACCTTCCGGCATGTCCTGGTGGACGCCGCCGACACGGAACCAGGCCGCGTGCATCCGCGCGCCCGAGACTCGTTCGGAAAAGTCATAGATGCGCTCGCGCTCGGCGAAGAGCCAGAGGATCGGGGTGAGCGCGCCGACATCCATCGCGTGCGTGGTGGTGTTGAGAATATGGTTGGAAATGCGCGTGATCTCGGCCCAGAGCACGCGCAGCACCTGCGCCTTCCTGGGGATTTCGAGGCCGAGGAGCTTCTCGATGGCGAGCACGTAAGAGTGCTCCATGCACATCGGCGAGCAGTAATCGAGCCGGTCAAGATAGGGCAACGCCTGCAGGTACGTCTTGTATTCGCAGAGCTTTTCCGTGCCACGGTGAAGCAGGCCGATGTGCGGATCGACGCGCTCGATCACCTCGCCATCCAGCTCCATCACCAGGCGCAGAACGCCGTGCGCGGCCGGATGCTGCGGGCCGAAATTGATCATGTAGTTCCGGATGCCGGTGTCGGAGCGCAGCGGCGCCAGCGCCTCCGCCTCGCTTGCCGGCGGTGCCGCGGTGCTCATGACTTCGGCCCTTCGACCGCGGGCGGTTCGGCCTTCTCGTCGCCCGGGAGCATCCCCTCCCAGGGGGAGAGGAAATCGAAATCGCGGAAATCCTGCTTCAGCCGCACGGGCTCGTAGACCACCCGCTCCTGCTCGGCGGAATAGCGCAGCTCCACATGGCCGGTAAGCGGGAAATCCTTCCGGAACGGATGCCCCTCGAAGCCATAGTCGGTGAGGATCCGCCGGAGATCCGGATTGCCCTCGAAGAACACGCCATACATGTCCCACGTCTCGCGCTCGAACCAGCCGGCGACCGGGAACAGATCCACCACCGACTGCACGGGCGCCATCTCGTCGGTCATCAGCTTCACGCGGATGCGGCGATTGTTGCGCATCGAGAGCAGGTGATAGACAACGTCGAACCGCTCCGGCCGCTCGGGCCAGTCCACCCCGCAGATATCGATCAGCTGGTCGAACTGGAGATCATTGCTGTCTTTCAGGAGCCGCAGCACCTCGTAGATCGCATCGCGTTCCACGAGGAGGGAAAGCTCGCCCCGTGCTTCCGCGATTTCGAGAATGCGCTGACCGAAGAGCGCCTCGCAGCGGGCGGCCAGACCCTCGTTGGATGCCACCACGGGCAGATGCGCGGCCGTCGCCATGATCGGGCTCAGCGCTCGAAGGTGCCTGTGCGGCGGATCTTCCGCTGCAGCGCCATGATGCCGTAGAGCAGCGCCTCGGCGGTTGGCGGGCAGCCGGGTACATAGACATCGACCGGCACGATCCGGTCGCAGCCGCGCACCACCGAATAGCTGTAGTGATAATAGCCGCCGCCATTGGCGCAACTGCCCATGGAAATGACGTAGCGCGGCTCGGGCATCTGGTCGTAGACCCGGCGCAGCGCCGGCGCCATCTTGTTGCAGAGCGTGCCAGCGACGATCATCAGGTCGGACTGGCGCGGCGAGGCGCGCGGGGCGGCACCGAACCGCTCCATGTCGTAGCGCGGCATGTTGGTGTGCATCATCTCGACCGCGCAGCAGGCGAGTCCGAAGGTCATCCACCAGAGCGAACCGGTGCGGGCCCAGTTGACCGCATCCTCGAGACTGGTGAGCACGAAGCCGCGGTTCGACATTTCGGATTCGACACCGGTGAAGAACCGGTCCTGTGCCGCGACATCACGCGAGAGCGCCCGGCCATCGGGGCCGACCAGCCCGGATTCCTGCCCGGTGGTCTGCACAGGCGCACGGGGGGGGGACAACTCGTTCATCACTCCCAGTCCAGCGCGCCCTTCTTCCACTCGTAGATGAAGCCGACGGTGAGAACGCCGAGGAAGATCATCATCGAGACCCACGCGAACACGAGATCCGGGCCCATCTGCGACAGGCTGACCGCCCAGGGGAACAGGAAGGCGACCTCG
>JBKBXK010000083.1:0-7840 GCA_046314095.1 Thermaurantiacus sp.
GTCGGTCGCAGCCCGCGCCGCTGCGGTCTCCCGCTCTGCGATCTCGCGCTGCTCGACCGCCTCGATGCGCTGGATATTGGCATAGAGGGCAAGCGCCGTCGCAAGAAACATGCCAACAATCGATGCCGTGGCGACCACCGTCAGGCGCCTGGCACGGCGCTGCGCCTCCCGCTGCACCAGGTCGTCGAGCCGGACTCCCGTCAGGCCGGCAACGAGCTTCAGGAGGGCAAGGCGCGGTCCGTCGCCGTCGGGGCGGGCATCGGCCGCAATCGGCTCGGCTGGGATATCGAGAATGGCACCATCAGGTCCGACGCGGTGGCGAAGGGCTTCTGGAAACGCCTCCTCAGAGGCGTGCTCCGAAACAGCGGACGCGCCCGGCTCGCCAGCCAACACCAGTACCAGAACCCGGTTCTCGCCGTGGAGCGATTTGAAGGTGCGGATCTCCTCGTTGACCCACTGCGACGCCGCTGCAGCAGGAGATGCGAGCACGATCAGGAAGCGGCTCTCCGCCAGCGCCTCCTGCAGGTCCCGGCCGAGATCGCCCGAGGCAGCCAGCTCGTCGCGGTCGCGGAAGATCGGATAGAGCCGCGCCGGCACGGGCCCCAGCCCGGTTTCCTGGCCGACCAGGCGACGCGGGACGCGATATCCTTCGAGCCTGCGGTGCAGGGACTCCGCGTGTGCCCGGTCCCGGCTGCTGTAGCTGAGGAATGCAAGATACCTCGCCACCGCTCCCCTCCTGCCCCCGCCGCGGACGCTGCGACCGATCCTGCGCCATTTGCGAACCGGACCAGACACACCGCCAGAAGACGGGCGCCTGCATCAGGCGCGTTCGGCCCGACTGTCAATGTGTTGAAACGTATCGGCCGGAGACAGGCCTCAGTTGGCGCGCGGCTTCAGTCCGCTCAGGAGGTGGGCCGCCGCGCGCAATGCCGAGTCGGCCTCGTCGGACGACAGGCCCTGCACATGGCGCAACCGCATCCAGGCCTCGGGGCTCAGCACCATGTCGAGCGCCGCCAGCCGTTCGGGCGCCTCTCGCACGGCGTCAGGGGACGCCTCGGCCACCTGCCGCGACCATCCCGCCATCACATCTCTATAGCGGGCCTCTACACGCTCGGAGCGCGCGCGGTTCACGGCAATTGCTCCCACAAAGGGCAACATCTGCTCGAAGGTTGTCGCGCGCCGGCGGAGCAGTTCCTCCAGGCGCCCGCGCTCGTCGCCAGCGTCGAGCGGCGCCTCCATCAGCGGGCGCGAATCTTCCAGAACCTCCTGCACGATCTCCACCGAAAGGCGGTCCATTTCCTCGAAGTGGCGGAACACCGTCCGCAGCGACACGCCAGCCTCGGCCGCAATCTGCTCGGCCGTCGGCGTCGCCTTGCCCTCCTGTATCAGCTTCCTGCCGGCGGCCAGGATCCGACGGCGGCTTTCCGCGGACCGCTCGCGACGTCCGTCGACCTTTGCCGCCCCGTGATGCCCGGTGGAAACTGGCGCCTCGCGCCTCTCATTTGCGACGACTGTCATGGCATCCCGCTAGCGGTTTCTGACATAACTGCCAAGATACAAATTGCACTTTGCTACGCATTTGCAATTGGCAGACCAAGAGGCAGACCTCAGCCTTGCAGCCTTTCTGGGCATATGGGCTTTCCTACCTTATCCGTTTTGGTTATATCCGGTTGATGGAGGATGAGTCCATGCGCCAACCGATCGATCCTGCCCTCACACCACAAAATGCCAGCTGTCGGCCCGCGCGGGCGAGTGCAGCCCGCTCACACCGAACATCCCGCAGAGTCGAACGCCTGTGGCCCCAAGCGACCAAGGAGCGGTTTCTCCACGCGCTGCGGTTGTCCAGGCGCGTGGACGCTGCCGCATTCCATGTCGAGCGCTCGGTCGCGTCTGCGAACGCCGCGCGCGCGGCCGATCCCATGTTTGCCGCCCAGTGGGACCGCCTCCTCGATCAACGTGTTCTGGCCCTCGCAGACAGCATGCTGGAGAGGGCCTTGCACGGCGTGGCCGAGCCCATCGTCGGCGACAACAGCAGCAAGGAACGGCGGATCCGCTACAATGACACGCTTGGAATGTTTCTGCTGCGCAAGCTGATGCCGGAGGTTTATGGCCCGCAGCCGCGCCCCGCCGCAGCGCTCCGCCGCAGCGCGAGCGCGGCCGGGGAACCCGCAGACCCGGACGGCCTGCTAGACGAGGCAGCAGAGGCCCACCGGATGCTTGCCGAACTGTCGGCGCGCATGGACGCAGAGGCCGCGGGCCAGGGGGTTGGGGCGACGCCTCCAGTCAGGCCGAAGCCCGGATGTCCAGATCGCGCATGAGATCGTAAAGCGTCGGGCGGCTCACTTCGAGAATGCGCGCTGCGCCACTGATGCTGCCCCCTGCCGCCGTCAACGCTGCCTGAACCGCCTTTCGATCTGCCTGCTGGCGCGCTTCGCGCAAACTTGGCAGGCGCGTCTCCGCGACTTCGGCGAGATCAAGGTCGGCGGCCGTGATGGCCGGCCCGTCTGCCATGATCACGGCGCGCTTCACGCGGTTTTCCAGCTCGCGGACATTGCCGGGCCAACTGTGCAGGCGCAGGGCGCCAAGTGCATCGGCCGAAAAGCGTGCCGGCGCGCCGGCACGGCTGCGGCCATGCACCTGCAGGAAATGATTGGCGAGCAGAACCGCATCGCCATCGCGATCCTTCAGCGGGGGGATGCTGATCACCACCTCGGCGATCCGATAGAAGAGGTCCTCCCGAAACCGACCCTCGGCAATCATCTCTTTCAGGTTCTGGTGGGTGGCGCACACGATCCTGACATCCACGTCGATGGAGCGACGGCCACCCACCCGCTCGATCACCCGCTCCTGAATGAAGCGCAGCAGCTTCACCTGCAGCGGCAGCGGAATGTCGCCCACTTCATCGAGAAACAGGGTGCCGCCTTCGGCAAGTTCGATCTTGCCCTCCGTCGTCTTGACCGCGCCCGTGAACGCGCCCCGCTCGTAGCCGAACAGCTCGGCTTCCAGAAGATTTTCCGGGATCGCAGCGCAGTTGATGGCAACGAACGGCTTCTCCGAGCGGTTTGAGGCGGCATGAACGCCACGCGCCAGCACCTCCTTGCCCGTGCCGGATGCACCGAGGAGGAGGACTGAGACATCCGCGCCAGCGACCCGTTCCACCATCGATGCCACCTTCAGCATTTCGGGCGCCGCGGTCACGAGATTGCCAAGCGGGTTGGCCACGCGCTGTGCGGCAAGGCGACGGTTCTCAGCCTCGAGTGTTGCGACATGGAAGGCACGTGACACGATGAACCCGAGTTCATCGATATCAACCGGTTTCTGGTAGAAATCGAAGGCACCGAGCGCGATGGCCTTGCGCGCATTGTCACGCGCACCATGACCAGACGCGACGATCACCTTGGTCGCCGGCGCTTCAGACATGATCGCTTCCAGAAGATGAAAGCCTTCCACCGTTCCGTCCGGGTCGGGCGGCAGGCCAAGATCGAGCGTCACCACCTGCGGATGATGTTCGGAGATTGCTGCAAGCGCCGAGGCGCGGTCGCCAGCGACGATCACCTCAAAGCCGTCATAGGCCCACCGCAGCTGGCGCTGCAGTCCGGGATCGTCCTCCACGACGAGGAGCCGGGACCGCTGACCTCGCACAGCACTGGTCTCGTTCACGTCGGCGTCCCCATCTTCTGATCCTGCGTTGCTGGCGCCCGGGCCGAACCGGCAGGAAACCCGCCCCGCGGAAGGCGAATGGTGAAGGTGCTTCCCTCACCTGGCCGGCTCTCCACCTCGAGGCTGCCACCATGGCTTCTCGCGATTTCCCGCGCCTCATAGGCGCCGATCCCATAGCCGGCTTCCTTGCTGGAACGGAAGGGGCGGAAAAGGTCCTCGCGGATGAACGAGGCCGTCATCCCACAGCCGCGATCCGCGATCCGGATCACAGTCTCGCGCGCACCCTCGTTCGATACCGAGACGTTGATCGGAGCTTCGGGCGCGCTCGCCTCTGCAGCATTCTGGAGAAGATGGCTGACCATGGATTCGAGCCTGGCCGGATCCCCGGAAACCAGAACCGGGGCCTCGGCTCCCGAAAGCTCCACGGACGGATGCCGCCGACGGATTGTCGCAACGGCCTCGGTCAGGAGGGCCGACAGATCAACCAGTCGCGCAGCCTGCGCGGTCTCCGCCGCCGCGGGCTTCTTCGCCTCCCGACCAAGGAGCGCGAGCAGGTCGTTCATCTTGGTGACGCTGTTGCGAAGCGTCGCCACCATGTCTTCGCGGAACTCGGGCTTGTCGGCATGCCGTTCCGCATTGCGGGCAACGAGCGCCATCTGGCTGACCAGGTTCTTGATGTCGTGCATGGCAAAGGCGAACCGACGGTTGAACTCCTCGAAACTTCTTGCCTCGTCCAGCGCTGCCTGGGTCGCTGCCTCCACCAGATAGCTCGCCCCCTGCCGGCCAAGCGTACGCAGGAGATCATAATCCTCCCAGTTGAGATCCCGCGGGGCGATGCTGTCTTCAAGCAGGATGAACCCGGTCAACCGCTCCCGGTGGGAGAGCGGAATTGCAAGCCAGATGCCCGTTCGCGGGCCGGCCCATTCCGGCGGCAGAAGGCCCGGATGCGTGAGAAGATCACGCCGCCCGGCCGCTTCATGACGGAGCGCGCCGAAGTCGACCACGCGCAGGTGGCTGTGCATCCAGACGGCCATCGGGTCGTCGCGCGGCAGGCTTGCGACTGCGAGCTCCGGCCAACGCCACTGGGCGGTTCGGTCCCAGCCGCCAGCTTCGCGAGGCTCGAACAGGGCGCCGCCGGGCGAGTCCATCACCGTCGCCAGCGCCTCGATGAGCCGCTCCCGGATTGGCTGCGGATCGCTCAGATCAGACTGCGCGGCATCGATTGTGTCCATGAATCGCAGCCATTCCGTCCGGTAGTCGTAGCGGTATCGGTAGAAGTTTCGCGAGATCCACACCCGAAGGCTGGCCCGCAACCGAGGCGAAAGCACTGCGAGGGCCCCGAAGATCAGGGTCGCGGCAAGGAAGGTGACCTGCAGCACAAGGCCCCAATCGCCTCCGGCAAGGCGGAGGCCATAGGCCAGAACCGACATGGCGATGAGATAGAGGCCGATGCCCGAGAAGCTGATGGTGTTGAAGGCGACGTTCCGGCTTACGTAGAAGCCATCCCGCGCTGGCCCCCGCAGCGAGAGGGCAATCAGCGGCAGCGCCAATGTGTTGACGGCGCCGCGCAGGTTCCAGAGCGGCTGGCTCAGCTCTCCAAGCAGGAACTGAAGGGTGTAGAGGTTGAGGTCATAGGCAAAGATCGCGCCAAGGCCGACTGCAAAGAAGCGCACCTCGGGGCCGAGCGTGCCCCGCGAGTTCACATAGAGATTGTGGACAAGAACCAGCCCTGAAATGGCCACGAGAATGCGCGCGGCGACGTAGAGCATGGCTGCCGGCGGCTGCTCGCCCAATGGTTGCGAACTGGTTTCGAGGCCGAACAGCGAATCCATGGTGAGCTGCAACGCAACCACGAACCCCAGCATCAGCGCGACAAAGAAGGAGGAAGACGGGCGCTGATCCAGCCCCCAGAATTGCCGCAGGTGCAGGATCAGGAGCGCGATCCAGGCAGCACTGCGCACCGTCTCGAGCAACGACAGCGAAGCCGCCGAGCCCCCGTAGCGCCCGACCCAGACCACTGCCCCCGCCCAGACCGCAGTGAGCAGGCTCGCAATCGCAACACCCGCACGGAACCACCCTGGCTTCGGGTGCGCAAGCAGCCAAAGCCCAAGCGCCGCGAACCCGATGGCCGCCACGAGATGGCTGATCAGACCGGTTGCGCCCAGCATCTCTCCGAGCATAGGAGCATTTGGGCCACGCTGTCAGCGTCATGCGGGCGGCCGGCAATGCAATTTCACTCCGGTGCGGCAGGCGCGCCGCAATCACGGGTGGCGGCATGGGCAACGACGAGCAGGCAGCAACCGACCGCAAGCACCGACTGGGTGCCGCGCTTCGTGCCAATCTCCGCCGTCGCAAGAAGCCCGCAACGGATGCGGGCGGGCCTGCGCCGGACGCGTCAGACCAAGCCGGCGCGGATGGCGCTAGAGAAGGCGAATCTCGCGCAGCCGTTCGGTCAGGAAATCGTGCGCCGTGATCGGCTGAAGCGATCTGTCGCCCGCGATCGGCGCGATCAGATAGTCAGGGCGGAAATGCAGGAAGAAGGGCATGGAATAGCGCGAGATGTGCCGCCGCTCGGGTGCCGGGTTGACCACGCGATGGGTCGTGGAGGGAAGGTCTCCTCCGGTCAGTCGCTGCAGCATGTCCCCCACGTTGACGACCAGGCTTCCAGCCGGCGCCTCGACCCGCAGCCATTCGCCCTCGCGGGAGAACAGCTCCAGGCCCGCCTCCTCCGCCCCAAGCAACAAGGTGATGACATTGATGTCCTCGTGCGCGCCCGCCCGCACACCCGGTGCGCCGTCCGGCACTGGCGGATAGTGGAGGAGGCGCAGGATGCTGTTTCCGTCCTTCACCGGGTCCACGAAGAAATCGGGGGGCAAGTCAAGATGCCGGGCAATTGCCGACAGGACGACAAGCCCTGCCTGCTCGAGAGACGCAAACAGGCGAAGCGCTGCGAGGCGGAACGCAGGCACCGCCTCCGGCCAGACATTGGGCGCCATGATCGCAGCATGGGGGTGGGCCGGAGGAAGCTCCCGGCCGACATGCCAGAACTCCTTCAGGTCGTAGACCTCGGAGTCCTTCGCCGTTTCGACACCGAAGGGCGTGTAGCCGCGCTGCCCTGCGCCGCCGGGGACGTGGGACCTGCGCTTCTCCGCATCGCCGAGCGCAAAAACCGCCTTCATCGCGGCCACCATCTCCGCAATATCCGTCTCTGCCACCCCATGGCCCTCGACCACTGCGAAACCGGTCCGGCGGAAGGAGTCGCCGAACCGGTGCGCCGCCGCGGCGGGGTCGGCCGCGACCAGCGACAGGGGAATCGGGGGCGTGTCGGCGATGCGGGTGGCCATGCGTCTTTCTACGATGCACCGGGCGCAAGGAGAAGCGAGAGGTTGAGACGCGCCTTGGCTTCAGCCAATCTGCGACCGGGAGGATGGCAATGGCCGAGTTTGACTATGTGATCGTTGGCGCGGGTTCCGCGGGTTGTGTGCTTGCCAATCGGCTGACCGAGGATGGCACCCACCGGGTGCTGCTGCTCGAGGCCGGGCCGCCCGACAGCGACCCGATGATCCACATCCCGGTGGGCTATGCCAAGACGCTGAAGGACCCGAAGATCAACTGGCTGTACGAAACAGAGCCAGTTGAGGGCACCGGCAACCGACCGCACGTCTGGCCCCGCGGGAAGGTGCTGGGCGGCTCATCCTCGATCAATGGGCTTCTCTATGTGCGGGGCCAGGCCGCCGATTATGACAATTGGGCGCAGCTTGGCGCCATCGGCTGGGGATGGGCGGATGTCCTGCCCTATTTCCGGCGCGCCGAAGCCAATGAGCGGCTGGCAGATGACCTGCACGGCTGCGAAGGGCCGCTGAATGTGTCGGATGCAACCCAGCGACACCCGGTGTCGGATGCAGTGATCGAGGCCGGCATCCAGGCAGGCCTGCCCTTCAACGACGACTGCAATGGCGAAGCGCAGGACGGCATCAGCTATTTCCAGCTGACGGTGAAGAATGGCCGCCGATGGTCCACCGCCTCGGCCTATCTGAAGCCCGCCATGACCCGCGCGAACCTCGCCGTGGAGACCGGCGCGCAGGCAGAGGCTGTTCTGTTCGAAGGAAAACGCGCAGTCGGCGTCCGCTATCGCCAGAACGGCCGCACGCTCACTGTGCGCGCAACACGCGAAGTGATC
>JBKBXK010000083.1:7850-8131 GCA_046314095.1 Thermaurantiacus sp.
TGCGGCGGCGCCGTCAACTCGCCGCAATTGCTCGAGCTTTCGGGCATCGGGGATCCGGAGGTTCTGGAAGCAGCCGGGATCGCGGTGCGGCACGCGCTGCCTGGGGTGGGCGCCAATCTGCAGGATCACTATGTGGTCTCGCTGCAGTTCCGGCTGAAGCCGGATGTGATTTCCGTCAACGAGCTGTCGCGCGGCTGGCGGCTGGCCCGCGAAGTGGTGCGCTACGCGGTCAATCGCACCGGGCTGCTCACCCTCTCGGCGGCCCACATCCAGGCCTATGT
>JBKBXK010000084.1:0-8121 GCA_046314095.1 Thermaurantiacus sp.
GAGGCCGAGCGCGTGGCGCCGGGCGAAATGCCCGATCTCGAGCGTCATATCCTGTCCCGCCTCGCCGTGCTCGATGCCGAGCTTGACCAGCACCTCGAGGACCATGGCTATTCGCGCTACATGCAGGCAATCCTCGATTTTACCGTCAGGGATCTGTCCGCTTTCCTGTTCGATATCCGGAAAGACAGCCTGTACTGCGACGCCCCGCAAAGCCTGCGCCGGCGCAGCTACCGCACCCTCCTTTCCTTCCTGTTCGACTGGCTGGCGACGCGGCTTGCCCCTGTTCTCGTGTTCACCGCCGAAGAGGCGTGGGAGAATCGCGGGCACGAGGGCTCGGTGCACCACCAGACCTTCGCGAGGGCCGATCCGGCCTGGCAGGACCTCGCGCTGGATAAACGCTTCGAGCGGCTGCGGGAGCTGCGCGGGCTGGTGACGGCTGCGATCGAGCCGCTCCGGCGCGACAAGGCGATCGGTTCCTCGCTGGAGGCAGACGTCACGCTCGAAACCGATGCCGAAACCGCAGCCAGTCTGGAGCCCGAAGCCTTCGCGGAGCTGTGCATCGTCGCTTCAGTCGAAGTTCAGGCAGGATCGGGCGAGGATCGGGTGATGGTGGCGCCTTCAATGCACAGCCGCTGCGCCCGCTGCTGGCGCCATCTTCCCGATGTGGCCAGCGATACCGGCCTCTGCACCCGCTGCGCAGGCGTGGTGGCAACGCTTCCCGCCGAGGCAGCGTGATGGCGCGCCGCGCCTACATCCTTGCCGGCATGGTGTTCATCCTCGACCAGCTCACCAAATGGTGGATCATCCACGTGGTCGCGCTCCAGGAGCGCGGCTCCATCGCGGTGCTCCCCATCTTCTCGCTTACCTGGGTCGAGAATCGCGGCGTCTCCATGGGGTTGCTCACGGCTGACAGCGATGTCGCCCGTTGGGCGCTGGTCGTGGTCACTGCTGCCATCGCAGTCGGCGTCGCATGGTGGATCCGGCGCGAGCAGCACTGGATCGAGCAGGCTGCGCTCGGTCTCATCCTCGGCGGCGCCCTCGGCAACATCGTCGATCGCATCCGCTTCGGCTATGTGGTCGATTTCGTGCATTTGCATGCCGGCCGCTGGTCATTCTATGTGTTCAATGTGGCAGACGCGGCCATCACCGTCGGTGTCGCCGTGCTTCTCCTGCGCGCGCTGTTCGGCTCCTCGGAGACGGACGGAGCGCACCGACAAAGTGGATCCTGAAGACATGACCCGATCGATCATCCTCCTTGCCGCCCTCGTTTCCGCCGGGCTTGTTGCCGGCTGCGGGCGCACCAGCGTCGCCAACCGTGACCGTCCCGACGAGTTTGCCGTCGGCCGCGCCCAGCCGCTTGTGATCCCGCCCGAGTTCGGCATGGTTCCGCCCCGGCCCGGTGCGCCGCGGCCGGTCGAGATCGATACCCGCGCGCAAGCGCTTGAGGCGCTGTTCGGCCCTGGTGTCCAGCTTCCGCCCCGGTCCGAAATCGAAAACCGGTTGCTGGAAGGCGCCCGCACCAGCCAGGCCGACCCGATGATCCGCAACACTGCCGGCGAGCTGCGGCAGGAGATGCAGACCGTGGGCGTCGACAAGGGCGCGTTCCTCCGGGAGCTGCTCGATGCACCGGTGGGAACGCGCAATGCGCAGATCGCGCGCGTCAGCGTCGGCGGCTGACACGAAGGCAGGTCCGGCGCGACGACGCCACGGGGCCTCGCCGCCGGGCACGCGACACGCCGATATTATCGTCGTCGCGTGTTCGTGCGCGTGAGGCCGCCCAGAAAGCCCCGCAGCAGGCGGCGGCCCTCGACGATGGCAACACCCATCACCACCTTCTTCGCAATGTCGGCCATCTCATTGGCAACCGCTCCACCACCGCTCCCCTTCCCACCCAGCTTGCGCCGAGCCTCATCGAGCGCTCGTGTTCTACGAAATTCCTCGATTTCAGAATATTCTGGATCCTTTTCGATCCGATCAAGCGCCTTACGTCGTTTGAATTCGGCGAGTTGTCTGTCCTCGCTTTGAAGTCTGGCCTTCGCCTCGGCCGCTTCGGCGGCGCGCGCGGAAAGGATTTCGTAGGCCGATTCGCGGTCCACCGTCTCCTCGTACCGGCCGGCGACAGGGGAAGATGCCAGCATCACCCGCCGCTCGGTTTCGGTGATCGGCCCGGCGCGGGATCGGGGTGGCTGGATCAGCGTCCGCTCGACGGGAGTGGGCGCACCGTCGGCCATCAACAGCGAGACGAGCGCCTCGCCGACTTTCAGTTCGGTGATCTCGCGGACCACATCCACCCTCGGGTTGGGGCGGAAGGTTTCCGCAGCGGAGCGCACCGCCCGCTGGTCCCGCGGGGTGAAGGCGCGCAGCGCGTGCTGCACCCGGTTGCCAAGCTGGCCCGCGACGGTTTCCGGCACGTCGATCGGATTCTGGGTCACGAAGTAGACACCCACACCCTTGGAGCGAATGAGCCGCACCACCTGCTCCACCTTCTCGATCAGCGCCCGGGGGGCACCGTCGAAAAGGAGATGGGCTTCGTCGAAAAAGAAGACGAGCTTCGGCTTCTCCGGATCGCCGACTTCGGGAAGCGCCTCGAACAACTCCGACAGCAGCCAGAGCAGAAAGGTGGAATAAAGCCTCGGCGAGGCCATCAACTTGTCCGCAGCGAGAATGTTGATGATCCCCCGTCCCTCTTCGCTGGTGCACATGAAGTCAGCGATCTCGAGCGCGGGCTCGCCGAAGAACCGGTCGCCGCCCTGGGCTTCCAGGGTCAGCAGCTGGCGCTGGATGGCGCCAACCGACTGGGTGGTGATGTTGCCATAACGGGTGGAGAGCTCGGCCCGATTGTCTCCGATATGGCTCAGCAACTGCCGGAGATCCTTCATGTCGATCAGGAGCAGCCCCTCGTCATCGGCGTAGCGGAACGCGATGTTGAGTATGCCCTCCTGCGCCTCGGTAAGGCCCATCAGCCGGGCAAGCAGCAGTGGCCCCATTTCCGACATGGTGGTGCGCACCGGATGCCCCTGCTCGCCGAACAGGTCCCAGAAGATGACCGGGCAGGCCTCATAGGCGTAGTCGGGGATGCCGAGCTCCCGCGCCCGGTTGGTGAAGGGCTCATGGGTGCGCGTGGTGGCAGAGCCGGGCATGCACATGCCGGCAACGTCGCCCTTCACGTCGGCAAGAAAAACCGGCACGCCGACGCGACTGAAGCCCTCGGCCAGGACCTGCAGCGTCACTGTCTTCCCGGTCCCGGTTGCGCCCGCGATCAGCCCGTGGCGGTTGGCGCGCTTCAGCACCAGCGATTGCGCGCCGCCGGTTCCGCCGCCGCCCACGAGAAGCGTGTCTGTCACCCCTGATCTCCCTCCTGCCCACATCGTTCTAGTGGGCGCGGGCCGGAGAGAAAAGGCAGGGCCTCAGCTCATCTTGATCCCGACGAAGCGGCCAGGGCCATCACCCCGCTGCACGTACATCAAGACGGAATCCCGACCGGCCTTGCGTGCCTCGGCAACCGCGTCGGCTGCGTCCTGCGGAGAGCGAACCGGGCGCTGGTTGATGCTGATGATGACATCGCCCCGCTCAACCCGTTCCTGGGCCGCGCTGGAGCCGGGCGCGACACGCGCCACCACCACGCCCTGAACCGAATCAGGCAGCCGCAACTGCTGGCGCACCTCGGGGGACAACGCCTGGAGGGTGAGGCCGAGCGAGCGCCGGGCCGCTTCCTGCCCGCGCTCGTTGGTGGCCGATTCCTCGCGGGCGTCGCGCTCCTCCCCTCCGGCCGCAACCAGCTCGGACGGCCGTTCACCGATCTGGACGCTGATGGTCTGCCGCCGGCCGTCGCGGATCAGCTCCACGGGCGCGCGGGTTCCGATGGCGGTATTGGCAACGATGAAGGACAGCGTGTTGTCGGGGCTCACATCCTGCCCGGCAACCCGCACGATCACATCGCCGCGGCGGATGCCAGCCTGCTGCGCCGGGCCCTGCGGTTCGACCCCGGCGACAATTTCCCCGCGATCCTTGGGCAGCCCGAGAGCAGCGGCAATCTGCTGGGTCATCGGCTGGATCTGGACCCCGAGATAGCCGCGCCGCACACGGCCCTCGGAACGCAACTGGTCGATGACCGGCTTGGCGAGTTCCGCCGGAATGGCAAAGCCGACCCCGACATTTCCTCCGGTGGGCGAAAATATCGCAGTGTTGACGCCGATGACATTGCCATCAAGATCGAACAACGGGCCGCCGCTGTTGCCCTGGTTGATGGAGGCATCCGTCTGGATATAGCGGTCGTAGGCGCCGGCGCCCACGATGCCGCGATGCAGCGCCGAAACGATACCCGCCGTCACCGTGCCGCCAAGGCCAAAGGGGTTGCCAATCGCGATTGCCCAGTCGCCTACGCGCACATTCCGGGAGTCCCCGAACCGCACATACGGCAGGTTGCGCGCGTCGATCTTCAGTACGGCAAGGTCAGACAGCGGATCGCGGCCGACGACGCGCGCGGTATATTCCGTGCGGTCGGCAAGGGTCACCGTGATGGTGTCCACCACGCGCTGGTTGCCGCGGCCGGAAATCACATGGTTGTTGGTAACGATATAGCCGTCGGGCGAGATGACGAAGCCCGACCCGAGAGACGTCGCCTCGCGGGTCACGGGCTGTCCATCCTCGCCCTGCTGCTCCTGGAAGCGGCGGAACAGCTCCTCGAGGTTCATCCCCGGCCCCATGCGCGGGAACGACGGGAAGCTTGCCACTTCCACCCGCTGGGTTGTCGAGATGTTGACCACCGCCGGCTGCAGCCGAGCCGTCACATCGGCGAAGCTGCGTGGGGCGCCTGCAGGGGCAGCGCTGCTCCCGGCGGTGAGCGGTGGCTGTTGCGGCGACGGCTGCTGCGAGAGGGCTGGAAGGCCGGCTGCGAGCAGAGCGCCGGCTGCAGCGCCGACAAGAAGTGTGAAGGTGGGTCGCGAGTTCACGCGCACGGTTGCAATCCTCCGGATGCGACGTCAGTCAAAACAGTGGTTACGGCCTTGCGATGTGGCATTGAACATCCACTGAACAAGGGGTGAGACGCTGCCGGCAGCGCCGCGCCTGTTCCGCAGAACGGTGATATCAGCGCCGGGTGCCGGTGAACTCGCGCAGGAACTCATTGTCGGGTGACAGCACCACGTTGGAGCTCCCTTCCTGGAAGGCTGCGCGGTAAGACTGCATCGCCCGGTAGAAGTTGTAGAACTCCGGATCGCGGCCGAAGCTTCCGGCATAGAGGCGGGCCGCCTCGGCATCCGCATCCGCGCGGATAATCTGCGCGTCTTTCGCGCCCTGCGCCCGAATGGTCAGCGCCTCCTGCTGCCGGGCGGTGCGCATCCGCTCGAACGCAGCATCAAGCGGCGTGCCGGAGGGCAGGTCGGCGCGCTTGATGCGCACATCGATGACTTCCGCGCCATAGGCCTGGGCAGAGATGTTTACCGCACGCTGGATATCGTCCATCAGCGCGGCCCGCTCTGGCGAGAGCAGAAGGTCAAACCTCTGCTTGCCGAGCTCGTTCCGCAGTCGGGAGGTGAGGATCCGGGTCAGCTCGTCGCTCGCCCGCTCCTCGGAGCGCACCGTCTGGAACATGCGCACGGGGTCAGTGATACGGAAGGTCGCGTAGGCGTTCACCACCAGCCGCAGCTGGTCGGTGGAAAGCACCGTCTGGCTGGGCACGTCGAGGCCCATCACCCTTTTGTCGACAAAGATCACGTTCTGCAGGAACGGCAACTTCAAAACCAGGCCGGCACCCGTTTCGCCGAACAGCTGGTTCGGCTTGTAGGTGTTGACCGTCGCCACCGGCCGGCCGAACTGCAGGATGATGGCCTGCCGGTCTTCGGGCACGCGCACGACCGAATTCGCAAGAATGAACAGGGCCAGGAAGGCAATGGCCGCCAGACCCCAGGCGATGCGCGGCACCGTCATGGCCGGGCCCCTTGCGTTATCTGCTGCTCGCTCTCGCGTCTTGCCGTGGCCGCAGCGGCATCCGCCTGGCGGGCGCGGCGGTTCACTTCCGAAAGCGGCAGATAGGCCTGCACGCCCGGCGCCTCGATCACTGTCTTGTCCACCTTGGAAAGCACCTGTTCCATCGTCTCATAATACATCCGCTGCCGCGTGACGCGCGGCGCCAGCCGATACTCCTCGAAAATCCGCTCGAAGGCCGCAGTTTCCCCCTGCGCCCGGGCGCGAACCTGCTGTGCATAGGCGCGCGCCTGGTTGAGGAACTGCTGGGCATCCTGTTGCGCGGCCGACACGTCCTTGAACGCCTCGTCCACAGCCGAGGGCGGGTCCGCCTGCCGGATGTCCACGCCCTGGATGAGGATGCCCGAGCGATAGAGATCGAGGATTTCCTGGGTCCGCTCGCGGACTTCCTCCGCAATCGCAGCCCGCTCCGGGCCGATGGCGTTGTTGAGCGTCGAGCGGCTCATCATCTCGCGCATCGCCGATTCGGTCACATCGCGAACTGTCTGGTTGGGGTCCTTCAGCTGGAACAGGAACTCCTCGGCGTTCTTCAGCCGCCAGCGCACCGTGTAGGCGATGTCGATGATGTTCTGGTCGCCGGTGATCATCAGATTCTCGGTCGAGGCATCCGGCGAGCCGATATCAGTCGTGCGGATGTCCTCGAAGCGAACCTTGGTGACACGGTCCACCGGGCTCGGCAGCTTGAAATGGAAGCCGGGACCTGCCGTCGTATGGAACTTCGCAAAACGGGTCACGACTCCGCGTTCGCCGGCGCCCACCTGATAGGTGGAGGTGGCGGCGATCCAGAGCACGAGCACGCCACCGACAATCCAGCGCCACGGCACATTGACCCGCGGCGAATCTCCGCCGCCCGAGCCGTTCCCGCGCGACCCACCGCCGCCAAGGCCCCGCAGCCGCTCCTGGCTGCGGCGGATGAAGTCGTCAAAGTCGGGCGCACCGCCCTTCGCCCCGCGGTCCGCATCCTTCGGCGGCCGTGGCGTATCGCCCCACGGATTCTTCGGCCGCGGAGTCCAGCCGCCACCCGAACCGCTTTCACCGCCAGAGCCCTGCCCCCAGGGATTCCGCCGCCTGCCCCGTTCTCCGCTGTCCTCGTTATTCTGCCAGGGCATCCTGTCTTCCTGCTCCAACCGGCCGCGTCGCGGAACCTTGGCGTTCCCGGGCTTGCGACCTCCCGCAGCAGGATATAGGCGGCCCGTCTGAGGAAAGCGAGTGGCTGCATGGACCCGCGCGACAGCTTGCGCCAGGCGGTCGCCGGGCTGGACGACCCCAAGGGCAACGGAACGTTGCTCGACGCGGGCCGGCTAAGCGGCCTCGTGCTGCGTGACGATGGCACGGCCAGCGCCATTCTGGCCGTCGACGGGCTGACCCGTGCCGAGGCGGGCGCGCTGGAAGCCGCAGTGCGCGGCGCACTCGAAGCCGCGCCCCGGGTGCTGCGGGCGCGGGTGATCCAGACGGCCGAACGCAGCACCACCCGCGGGGCCCCGGCGGCGGGCCCTGTTCCCGGCGTGCGCCATGTGATCGGGGTCGGTTCGGGCAAGGGCGGTGTCGGCAAGTCGACCGTGGCGGTGCATCTCGCGCTCGCGCTCGCGCGCGCCGGGCTGCGCACCGGCCTCCTCGATGCCGACATTCACGGGCCCTCGGCCCAGATCCTGCTCGGCATCCACGAGCGTGCGCAGGCCGACGAACAGAAGCGGCTGCTGCCGGTTGAGGCGCACGGGCTGCAGGTGCTCGGAATGGGGCTGATGGCTGACCCGGATCGAGCGGTCGCGTGGCGGGGGCCGATGATTGCCGGCGCGGTCGTGCAGATGGCAACCGCCGGGCTCTGGGACAGGCGCGACGTGCTGGTGGTCGATCTGCCGCCCGGAACCGGAGACATTCATCTGGCCCTGGCGCAGAAACTGCAGCCGACCGGCGTGGTGGTGGTCACGACGCCGCAGCGGCTGGCCGTCGCCGATGCGCGCCGCGCGGTGGCCCTGTTCGAGCAGCTCGAGGTTCCCGTCCTCGGTCTCGTCGTCAACATGGCCGAGCTTTTGCTGCCCGGGGGCGGCGTGATGCATCCGTTCGGCAAGGTCGACGCCCCGGCGCTGGAGCACGAGACCGGTGCCGAGGTGCTTGCCATCCTGCCGATGGATCCCT
>JBKBXK010000085.1:0-8069 GCA_046314095.1 Thermaurantiacus sp.
TGGGGCGGCGGCTGTCGGCTATCGATATGCTGGGGTCGTTGACGGTGCTCGCCACCCACAAGACCGCCCCGCTCACCGCGGGCCGCGTCGCGCTGCCCGCGGCCCTCGACCCCGAAGGCCGACCGGGGCAGGACGTGGCGCGGCTGGCCTGGCTCAACGCCAGCTTCGAGACCGGGATCGAGAACCCGCTGGACGCTGCCCTGGTGACAGCGGGCGAGGCGGCCGGGTTCGGCACCGCGGACTACGCCAAGATCGACGAGATCCCCTATGATTTCGAGCGCCGGCGGCTGACCATCGTGCTGGCAGACAGCGCGGCGGATACGCACCTGATGGTGACCAAGGGCGCCTTCGCCGAGGTGCTGGGCGCCTGCACGACGGTTGCGACCGATGCGGGCGCGGCGCCGCTCGACGAGGCACGGCGCGCCGCGCTGGAGGCGATCTTCCGCGCCCGCAGCGAGGAAGGCTTGCGCGTGCTGGCGCTGGCCACGCGCCGCTTCGCCCCGCAGGCCGACTACGACCGCAACGACGAGGCCGCGATGACCTTTTGCGGCTTCCTTCTATTCCGCGACCCGCCCAAGGCCGATGCGGCGGAGACCATCGCGACGCTCCGTGGCCTTGGCATCCGCATCAAGGTCATCAGTGGCGACAACCGCCACGTCACCGCGCATGTCGCCCGCGCCGTCGGCCTCGATGCCGACGCCATGCTCAACGGCGAGGAGATCGCCGCGATGCGCGACGAGGCGCTCTGGCACCTCGCCCCGCGCACCGACCTCTTCGTCGAGATCGACCCCCAGCAGAAGGAGCGCATCGTCCGCGCCCTGCAACGCACCGGCGAGGCGGTGGGATACCTGGGCGACGGCATCAACGACGCGCCCGCGCTCCACGCGGCAGATGTCGGCATCTCGGTGGCCGAGGCGGTGGACGTCGCCCGCGAAAGCGCCGACATCGTGCTGACCCGGCGCGATCTTCAGGTCCTGCGCGCGGGCGTCGAGGGCGGGCGTCGCACCTTTGCCAACACGCTGAAATACATCTCGATCACCACCAGCGCCAATTTCGGCAACATGGTCAGCATGGCGATCGTGACGCCGTTCCTGCCGTTCCTGCCCCTCCTGCCCAAGCAGATCCTGCTCAACAACTTCCTGTCGGACCTGCCGTCGCTCGCCATCGCGTCGGACCGCGTGGATCCCGAGCGTCTCGCCTCGCCGCAGCGGTGGAACGTGACGGAGGTGCGGCGCTTCATGGTCGTCTTCGGCCTGGTCAGCTCGGCCTTCGACCTCCTGACCTTCGGCCTCCTGCTCTGGGTGCTGCAGGCCGGCGAGGCGCTGTTCCAGACCTCGTGGTTCATGATCTCGCTGATGACCGAGCTTGCGGTCGTGCTGGTGCTGCGCACGCGCCGCTCTGCCTTCCGCAGCCGTCCGGGCGCGCTCCTGCTGTGGTCCACGGTTGTGGTCCTCGCGCTCGCCTTCGCCATCCCCTGGCTCGGGCCCCTCGGCGCGACCTTCGGCTTCGTACCGCTCCCGCTCGGCACGCTGGCCGCAATTCTCGCGATCCTCCTGGGCTACATCGTGGCGACCGAGGCGGTGAAGGCCCGGTTCTTCCGCGCCGGTCCAAGTGCGCGTGCTGCATGATCGGGCTGCGGGAGGATACCCTTCGCAGGCTGTTTCAGGCCAGCCTCTGGCTGAAGGCCGCGCACAGCCTGATCGAGGTGGCGGGCGGACTGCTGCTCTACGTCCTTCCGCACGAGGCGATCACGGCGCTGGTGCGGCGGCTGACCTCGGCCGAACTGATGGAGGACCCGGGCGATCTGGTCGCGGGCGCGCTGCGCCAGGCGGCAGAGGGTTTCGGCGCCGACGCCCAGTCCTTCGCCGCCTGGTACCTCTTCAGTCACGGAGCGATCAAGCTGGTCCTTGTCATCGCCGTCCTTGCCAACCGCACATGGGCCTATCCGGCCTTCATCGCGGCCATGATCGGCTTCGTCGGCTACCAGGTGCATCTGATGCGCCTCGATCTCTCGGTGCCGCTGCTCCTGGTCACGTTCGTCGATCTGCTCGTGCTCGCGCTGGCGGTCCACGAGTACCGTTTCAGGCAGAGCGAACGTCTGCGTGATCGAAACCCCGGGCAATGAGACGTCGGCCTGAGGCGGGCGCAGGAACTGATCAGCGACATTGGCCGACTGATCGCCGAGGGCGACCGGCCGGATACCCCGATCTCTGTCGGCAGCCCGTTTGCCACACAGGTCACCAAGGTTCTTGCGAGGCACCATCGAGATCTGGAGGAGGGGGCCGTGCTAATGAAGGGCCTGCCCGCCCGGAACCTGCTCTTCACCGAAACCGTCGAGCAGAGCAAAGCGCTCGACCGTCTGCGTGGGTTTCACATTGTCATCGCCGCGTCGGCGCCATCACAGGCCGATTGGCAGCCTGAACGTCTTTTGCGACATCGCGTGTGTCGGACGCGCGGTGGCGCATCTCGTCTGCGCCACCATCCGCGGGGCTCTGCCTGCCTCAACTGCGGCGCGGGACCTGATCGGGGTAGCGATCCGCCCCGAAGGACAACTGACGGTGGGCCATTTCGGCATCCCTGTCAGCCTAGGCCGAGTCCCGCGGAGTTGCTGCAAGACCGGCCTGCCTTCCTGCGTTTCAGCCTATCGAACCCTTCCACGGAGAGCCGTCATCCGACCGAAATCAGGTGTCTGGCGGGTCTTTCGCTCAACCTGACACCGGCAAGCGCCCCATGGTCGTTTTGCGTCGATTGACGTGGATCATGGTTCTTGAAGCGCTCATCCGAAAAGCTTGGCTCATAACACCGATCAAGAGGTCCGTCATGCCTACCCACCCCGAAGCCGTCATCTGTGCCCCCGTCCGCACCGCCCTGGGCACCTACAACGGGACGCTGAAATCCACGCCCGCCACGGAACTCGGGGCGATCGCCATTCGCGCCGTGCTCGCGCGCTCGGGCCTCGATCCGGCAAAGTTGGGCAGCGTCGTGATGGGGAACGTCATCCAGGCGGGCAACAGGATGAACCCGGCCCGTCAGGCGGCAATCGGCGGTGGGGTTCCGGTCGGTGCCCCTGCGCTGACCGTGAACCGGGTCTGCGGGTCCGGGGCGCAGGCGGTGGCCAGTGCGGCGCAGGAGGTCTGGCTTGGTCTGGCCGGTGCTGTCGTGGCAGGCGGCATGGAGAATATGGACATGGCGCCTTATCTCATGCCCGGCGGTCGCTGGGGGCATCGGATGGGACCGGCGACGATCTTTGACGCAATGCTGACCGATGGCCTGAACGACGCGTTTTCGGGCGAGCATTCCGGGTGGCATACCGAGGATCTGGTCACCAAACACGGCATCAGCCGCGACGATCAGGATGCCTGGGCCCTGCGGTCGCAACAGCGGTTTTCCGCGGCACAGGCGGCGGGGCTGTTCGAGGCCGAGATCGCGCCGGTCGAAGTGAAGGGCCGGAAAGGGCCCGAGAGCTTCGCCAGGGACGAACACAACCGGCCCGAGACGACGCTGGACTCGCTTGCCCGCCTGAAACCGGCCTTCCGCAAGGACGGCACGATCACCGCCGGCAATGCGCCGGGGCTGAATACGGGGGCGGCGGCAATGATCGTGGCTGACCGCGGGTTCGCCGAGAAGGCGGGCCTCGTGCCGCTGGCACGGATCGCGGCCTTCGGCGTGGGGGCGGTCGAGCCGGGGATGTTCGGCATCGGACCGGTTCCGGCGGTGCGGCAGGCCCTTGAACGCGCGGGCTGGACGGTCGCGGGCCTGGACCGGGTCGAGATCAACGAGGCCTTCGCTGCCATCGCGCTGGCTGTGCTGCGCGAACTCGGCCTGCCCGAAGATATCGTCAATGTCGAAGGCGGGGCAATTGCGCACGGCCATCCGATCGGGGCATCGGGCGCGGTCCTGACTACGCGGATCCTGCATTCGATGAAGCGAGACGGGCTGAAGAAGGGCGTCGTGACGCTCTGTATCGGTGGAGGTCAGGGGATTGCCCTTGCGCTTGAAATGCTCTGAGCGATGTCCGGCCCGATCCGCACGATTGACGCCAACGAGGCCGTTGCCGACATCGCCTATCGGCTGAGTGAGGTTGTCGCGATCTATCCGATCACGCCGGCCTCGGTCATGGGCGAACATGCCGACCAGTGGGCGGCCGACGGCCGTGCGAACCTGTGGGACACTGTTCCGCAGGTAGTCGAGATGCAATCCGAAGGGGGGGCCGCGGGCGCCGTGCATGGCGCGCTGACGGCGGGGGCGCTGACGACGACCTTCACTGCCTCGCAGGGCCTGCTGCTGATGCTGCCCGATCTTTACAAGATCGCGGGGGAACTCACGCCCTTCTGCCTGCATGTCGCGGCCCGCAGCGTGGCGACGCATGCGCTGTCGATCTTCGGCGATCATTCCGACGTGATGGCGGTGCGGGGCGCGGGGCTTGCCCTGCTGGCCTCGGGCACCGCCCAGGAGGCGCAGGACCTGGCCGCCATCGGCCATGCGGTGACGCTGGCTGCGCGTGTGCCGGTGCTGCATTTCTTCGATGGCTTCCGCACCTCGCACGAAATCCGCCAGGTCGAAGGGCTTTCGGACCACATGCTTCGGGCTCTGATCGACGACGGCGCTGTTGCCGCGCATCGTGCCCGCGCTCTGAACCCGGAACGGCCCGCGATCCGCGGCACATCGCAGAACCCCGACACCTTCTTTCAGGGTCGTGAGGCGGTGGAGCCCTTCTACGCGGCCTTCCCCGACCGCCTGGCCGAGACCATGGCACGCTTTGCCGACCTGACCGGGCGGCGCTATGGCCTTTTCGACTATGTGGGCGATCCACGGGCCGAACGGGTTGTGATCCTGATGGGTTCGGGGGCCGAGACCGCCGAGGAAGCGGTCGATGCGCTGGTGGCGCGCGGCGCAAAGGTCGGCGTGCTGCGGGTGCGTCTGTTCCGACCGTTCTCGACCGATCACCTCCTTGCCGCGCTGCCGGAAACCGTCACGTCCCTGGCCGTGCTGGACCGCACCAAGGAACCCGGCTCTTCGGGCGAGCCGCTCTTGCAGGAAGTGACGATGGCGCTGGCCATGGCCGTGCAGGACGGCCGGCGCGCGGGCCTGCCACGGATCATGGGCGGACGCTATGGCCTTGGCGGCAAGGAATTCACGCCCGGCCATGTCAAGGCGTTGTTCGACGAGATGGCCCGCGACCGGCCGAAGGCGCGGGTCACGCTGGGGATCCGCGATGACGTGTCGGGCATGTCGCTTGACCCCGATCACGACTTCGAACGCTCGCTGATCGCGCCGGAGGTGACCGAGGCGCTGTTCTTCGGGCTTGGCTCGGACGGCACCGTGTCGGGCGCCAAGGCCACGATCAAGCTGATCGGCGAACACACGAGCCTGCATGTGCAGGGGCATTTCGAATACGACAGCCGCAAGGCCGGGCAGACGACGATCTCGCACCTGCGGATCTCGCCGCGTCCGATCCGGGCGACCTATGGCATTGCCGAAGCCGGCTTTGTCGCTGTCCATGCGCCGGAATTCCTTCAGCGGCGGGACATCCTGGCACGCGCCCGACAGGGTGCCACGGTTCTGGTCAACACGCCCCTTGACCCGGCGCCCTTCTGGGACAGCCTGCCGCGCGAGACGCAAGGATCGCTGATCGACCGGGCCTGCAAGCTGCATGTGATCGACGCCTATGCCATTGCCGGCAAGGCGGGGCTGGGGCGGCGGATCAACATGGTGATGCAGGCCTGTTTCCTGGCCCTGTCGGGGGTGCTGCCGCGCGATACGGCCCTTCAGGCGCTGAAGGACTCGGTCGCCGAGACCTGGGGCAAGCGCGGCCCCGAAGTGGTGCGCCGCAACGTGGCCGCCATTGATGCGGCACTGGCGGCTCTGCGCGCCGTGCCGCTGCCGGAACGGACGATCTCGGACCATGGCCTGCGGCCGTCGGTCCCTGCGGAGGCCGACGATTTCGCCCAGAGGGTAACGCGCGCGCTTCTCGACGGTCAGGGCGATGCGCTGCCGGTCAGCGCCTTCCCGCCGGATGGCACCTGGCCCAGCGGCTCCAGCCGGCTGGAAAAACGCGCCATCGCGCTGGACATCCCGATCTGGGAGCCCGACCTCTGTGTGCAATGCACGCGCTGCGCCATGATCTGTCCCCATGCGGCGATCCGCGCCAAGGTCTTTGACCCGGCTGCCCTGGCCGATGCGCCAGAGGGATTCCGCTCGCGCCCCGAGGCGTTCGAGCCGGCGCTGGAGGGGATGCACTACACGGTCCAGGTCGCACCCGAGGATTGCACCGGCTGCGGGCTCTGCATCGAACTCTGCCCCGCCCGCGACCGCCAGAACCCCAAACGCAAGGCGCTGAATGCCGCCCCCCTGGCCGACCATCTGGAAACCGAGCGCGCGGCATGGAAGTTCTTCCTCACCCTACCGTCGGCGCCGCTCGATGCCCTGCCGATCGACCGCCGCACCGCCAGCCTGCGCGAGCCGCTGTTCGAATTCTCCGGCGCCTGTGCCGGTTGCGGCGAAACCCCTTACCTTCGGCTTCTGTCCGAACTGTTCGGCGATCGCCTGCTGATCGCCAACGCGACCGGCTGTTCCTCGATCTATGGCGGCAATCTGCCCACGACGCCCTGGACGAAGAACGCCGAAGGGCGCGGCCCGGCCTGGTCGAACTCGCTGTTCGAGGACAATGCCGAGTTCGGGCTGGGGATGCGGCTGGCGCTCGACACAAGGCGGGCGCGGGTCTTGGCAGCGGCAACGGCCATCTTGCCCGAACGGCTGGCTGCGGAGCTGGCGGCGATCCCGCGGCAGACCGCCGATCCGGCCGAAGTGACGCGCATCCGGGCACTGCTGGCAGAGGCGGCGGCGCTGGCAGGCGATGCCCTTGCGCCTGATCTCGACGCGCTTCTGCCCACCAGCCTGTGGATCGTGGGGGGCGATGGCTGGGCTTATGACATCGGCTATGGCGGCCTCGACCATGTGCTGGCCTCGGGGCGCAAGGTTAACGTTCTGGTGCTGGACACCGAGGTCTATTCCAACACCGGAGGGCAGGCATCCAAGGCCACGCCCACCGGTGCCTCGGCCAAGTTCGCCGTGTCGGGCAAGGAGGGGCGCAAGAAGGACCTGGGGCTTCTGGCCATGTCCTATGGCCATGTCTATGTGGCCGAGGTCGGCCTTCAGGCCCGGCCCGACCAGACCGTGCAGGCGATGCTCGAGGCCGAGGCGCATCCCGGCCCGTCGCTGATCATTGCCGCAAGCCCCTGCATCGCACATGGCTACGATCTGGCGCAGTCGCCCCGCCAACAACGCCGTGCCATCGCCGCCGGCGCGCTGATCCCCTATCGCTTCGATCCTGCACGGATCGCGGGGGGCGAAGCGCCGTTACAGCTCGATGCGCCCGAGCCTTCGCTCGACATGGGCGAGTACATGGCGCAGGAGGCGCGGTTTCGCATGGTCGAACTGCGCTCGCCCGAGCGGGCGAGAGCCTTGCTTGAGGCCGCGCGGGAAGGAGCGAGGCAGCGGCAGGCCCTGTATCGGCAGTTGTCGGGCATCCATCTGCCGACCGAGAAGGAGGGCGACGATGATTGACCTGACAACCCGCTGGCTGGGGCTCACCCTGAAATCGCCCGTCATCGTCGGTGCCGGACCGCTGTCCCAAGACCCCGACGCCGCCCGGGGGGCGGTGCAGGCCGGCGCCGGAGCGATCGTGATGCATTCCCTATTCGAGGAACAACTGGCCGAGGAACAGATGGCCGCGCATCTGATGATCGACGCGCTGGCCGACCACGATGCCGAAGCGGGCGGCTTCCTGCCCTCGGGCGCGTTTTCGATGGATGGCGAAGGGTATCTGGCGGAGCTTGCCGCGTTGAAGGGGGCGGTGGATGTGCCCGTTGTCGCCTCGCTGAACGGCACCAGCGACGGCGGCTGGACGCGCCATGCGGTCAAGCTGGCGGATGCGGGTGCCGATGCGCTGGAGCTGAATCTTTACGACATCGCGACCGACCCGGCCGAGGATGCGGCCGCGGTCGAGGCGCGACAGGCCGGGCTGGTGGCAGCGGTCGTGGAGGCCGTCACCATCCCCGTCTCGGTCA
>JBKBXK010000086.1:0-8066 GCA_046314095.1 Thermaurantiacus sp.
GGAACAGTCGGGCGCCGGCCATTCGCTGACCCTCACGAAACCATTGCGTGTGCGCGAACTGGGCGAACGGCGGTTCGCCGTGGCCGGCACGCCGACCGATGCGGTGATGATGGCGCTCGGCGCGCTGATGAACGGCGAACGGCCCGACCTCATCCTCTCCGGGGTCAATCGTGGGCCCAATCTTGCCGAGGATGTCACCTATTCCGGAACCGTGTCTGCGGCAATGGAGGGAACGCTCGCTGGCGTACGCTCCATAGCGCTGTCGCAGGCGATGGCCGACTACACCCATGGCAAGGAGAGTTTCGCAGCGGCCGAGGCAATGGGCGCGGAGATCATCCGGAAGGTGGCGGCTTCCGACTGGGGTGGCGATGGCGTGCTCATCAACATCAACTTTCCGGCCCGGCCCCAGCCACTCGGCGTGCGGGTGACCACCCAGGGGTTCCGCGACTACGGCCATATCCGGATCGACAGCCGCATCGATCCGCGCGGCTTTCCCTACTACTGGTTCGGTTATGGGCGAGAGGTGGAAACACCCGGCCACCGCACGGACCTGGAGGCGGTGCGCGAGGGCTATGTCTCGGTGACGCCGATGCACCTCGACCTGACGCACCAGCAGACGCTGGCCACGCTGGAGCGGGCGCTCGGTTAAGACTTCGTGGTTAATCAATCGCTTATGTGTCGGGGATTCTGACACGGGTTAATGGCGCTGGCGTCCGAGGGTGAACCTCAGCGCAGCTTTCGCGCTTGGCACGATCCTTGCTTCTCCTTGGGCACATCATGTCCTGAGGAGTCTTTCGATGATCCGTTCTACCCTTGCCATCGCGATTGCGGCGGCTGCTTTCACCACCCCGGCGCTGGCCGACCCGGTGCCGCTGGTCGGCACGCTCACTGCAAACTGGTACACCGTGACGCCGGGCCCGGTGAAGGCTGCGCGCGACTTCCAACGCACCTGCTGCTCAGAGTTCCGCACCGACATGGTGCTCTCCGCGCTCGGCCCCAACGGCCTGCCCGTCTACAACCCGGCGTCGGTCGGCCCGCAGATCTTCGGCGTCGATGCCACCGGCGAACTGCAGTGGTGGACCCACGGCACAACCAATGGCGGTGATGTCGTGAGCTTCACCAGCAGCAAGACTGTTTCCATCCCCTTCGCCGACAGCTCGATGTTTCCGCCCGACGGAACGGGCAGCGGAAACGGTGGCAGCAACGGCTTCCAGACCACCCATTTCTTCGGCACCTTCACCTTCGAGACCCCCACGATCCTCACCTGGACGATGCGCGCCGATGACGACGCGTTCTTCTTCGTGAACGGCGAGTTCTTCACCGGTCTCGGCGGTGTGCATCCGGTGACGCAATCGCCGGTGGTCTCCAAGCTGCTGTCGGCCGGCGCGCATCGGTTCGACCTTTTCTACGCCGACCGGCACACCACCCAGGCGCAGCTGTTCTTCAGCGCCACGGTCGATCCGCAGCCAATCCCGGAACCGGCCACCTGGGCGATGCTGATCGCTGGCTTCGGCTTCGTCGGCCTCGGCCTGCGTCGCCGGCGCACGACCGCTGTTGCGGTCGCCGCCTGACAGCAGGCGTTTGTTCGTGATGGGGGCTCCGCCGCATTGCGGCGGGGCCCCTTCCTTTTCGCTGCAGGGGATTCACCCGCGCCATGCCCTCCTCTAGAAGGGCTGAGTGCTGCCACCACCGTATCCGCTCTACATGGGGCTCGGGGTCGCCCTGCTGGTGGCCGCCTGTGCCGCGCCGCCGGCGCCCCGCCCCGGGGCAAAGCCGCCGCCGCAATCCCGCATCGAAGTGCAGCGTCCGCCGGCCCCCCGCTGGCGGCCCGCACCGGTTGAGGCCGACGGACGAGCGGTTTCCGGTGGGCGCGAGCATGTTGTTCGCTCAGGGCACACGGGGCTTGCGATTGCCCGCGCCTATGGTGTGCCGTGGCGGCGGATTGCCGAGGCGAACAGGATTGATCCCGAATCCATCCTGCGCGTTGGCCAAAGGCTGTTCGTGCCGACCGAGGCACAGGCCCGCGCCGCCGCCCAGCCGGGCCGCGCTCCACCGACGCCCGAGGAACTGGCCGCCGGTTTCCGACTGGACATCGATGATCTGGTAACGGGCGCGGGCGAGGCAAGCGCTGCGGCAGCGCCGCCACCCGCGCGCCAGCCTGCCTCTCCGCCGGCGGCCACGTCACCCGCGCCGAGCGCGGCGCAGGTGCCTCCGCTTGGCTGGCCGGTCGATGGCCGGGTCATCCTCTCCACCTTTGGGCCCAAGGCCGGTGGACGGGTGAATGACGGGGTCAATATCCGGGCGCTGCGCGGGTCGCCCGTACGTGCAGCGGCCGATGGCCAGGTGGTCTATGTGGGGGATGCGATTGCCGGGCTTGGGAATCTCGTCATTCTTCGCCACGCGCAGGGCGTCTCGACGGTCTATGGCCATCTGGAAGAGCCTCTGGTGGCGCGGGGCGAGCGCGTCAGCCGCGGCGCTCCCATCGGCCGGGCGGGGAACAGTGGCAGCGCGAAGGAGCCGCAACTGCTGTTCCAGCTTCGTCTCGGTCAGCGCGCGGTCGATCCCCTGCCGTTTCTGCGGCGCGGCTGACGCCAGGGCCTCGTCGAACCGGAGTCGCGCAGATTGCTCTTCGCTTGTCTTGGACCTCCGCCGCGGTCGACGAGTGTGAGGGCTGTTTCATCCCCAGAGCATCGCGCCAAGATAGCGGAAGGGAAGGAGGGCAGCGGCGCCAGCCAGGCAAAGGCCGATGAACATGCCGCGCATGGCCCGACGATGCCCTGCAACATCGCCCCGCCGGGCCTTCGCGATGGCAACGGGCAGCATTAGCAGCACGAACGCAGACAGAAGGTGCAGTGGACTGAACCCGCGCGTGAGAAATGCCGACGAGATGGCGGCAACCAGCATCAAGCCAATCCAAACTCGACCCAGGCTGCGATGCATCGTCGTTCCCTTCGTGCTCCACAGAAGCACCGCGCCGAGAGGGACTGCGGCGACGGCGGAGGTGGCATGGAGGGCAATTGCGAGGATCGGCGTGGTCATGTTCTGCTCTCCGGGATGCGCGCGACAGGCAGTCGGCGCGGCACCGGTGTGGTCCATGGCTTTTGGCCAGCAAGCGCCAGTGCGTGACAGGGCAATCGGCGATGCTTACGCTTGATGTTTCCGGAACTTACCCGCTGGCGCTTCGTGGACGGGAAGTCTTCGCCGCTGCGGTTTTCGTGAACGGGTTCCCGGAAGGACACTGCGGGGCTAGCGTCTGACGGTGCCGCCCCTCCGCCAGATCCTTGTCGAGCTGTTCATCCTCGTCGCGGTCGTCCTGGTCATCGCATTTCTCGGGCCGTTTGGCACCTACGCACTGGGCCAGTTCGAGGCGCGAATCCTCTATTGGGGTCAGCTGATCTTCGGGGGCTATGTAATCATCCGCCCGGCGATGCGATTGGCACCTGCGCTGGCCCAGCGGCTTGGTTTTCCGCTCGCCGTCGTCTGGGCCGGGCTCGCCTCGCTTGCCGCCTTGCCGCTCACTCTGCTGGTCTGGTTCGTGAACGGGGCGCACAGGCTGCCCAGCGGGGCGGAGTTCCTGCGCCTTCTACCGCACGTGCTTGCGATCACGGTGTTGATGTCGGGCCTGTTCTGGTTGTTGCGTCGGCGTCCGGAAACCCCGGCGGCCACTGCGCCGCCGCCGGTATCGCGATCACCCGGCACGCCGCGTCTGCTCGATCGCCTGCCCCTTGGCCGGCGAGGCCGCGTTCGTGCATTGGAAATGGAGGATCATTACGTCCGCGTGCATACGGACCTGGGCTCGGATCTGGTGCTGATGCGCATGGGCGACGCCATCGCCGAGCTTGACGGTCTCGAAGGCTTGCGGGTGCACCGTGGCTGGTGGGTGGCACGCGAGGCGGTGACGGAGGCCCGATGGGACGGCCGCAATCTGCGGCTCGCGCTGGAAGGAGGCCTGCTGGCACCGGTCGCCCGAAGTCGCGTGGCCGAGGTGCGGGCGGCAGGCTGGGTCGCCAGCCAGCCGGCCGGCAGCTGAGCTACCAGGCGGCTTCCTTGTCTGATGCCCGGCGGTCGAGCTCGGCCCGGGAAAGCTTCTCGGACGCGGACTTCAGCTGCCCGCACGCAGCCATGATGTCCCGGCCGCGCGGCGTGCGGATCGGGGCAGAAATGCCGGCTGCGAAGACGATATCGGAGAATCGCGCGATCCGCTCCGACGGCGAGCAATCATAGGGCGCGCCGGGCCAGGGATTGAACGGGATGAGGTTGACCTTCGCCGGCAATCGATACTGGCGGATCAGACGGACCAGCTCTTTGGCATCGGCATCGGAATCGTTGACGCCATCGAGCATCACATATTCGAAGGTGATGCGCCGGGCGTTGTTGGCGCCCGGATAGGCGGCACATGCAGCAAGGAGCTCGGGGATACCGTAGCGCCGGTTCAGCGGCACGATCTCATCGCGCACGTGCTTGGTGACGGCGTGCAGCGAGACCGCAAGATTGACGCCGATTTCCTCTCCGGCCCGGGCCATCATCGGCACGACGCCGGAGGTGGAAAGCGTGATCCGCCGCTTCGACAGCGCGATCCCGTCTCCATCCATGACGATCTTCAGGGCATCGCGCACATTCTCGAAATTATAGAGTGGCTCGCCCATGCCCATCATCACGATGTTGGTGAGAAGGCGCCCGTCGGGGCTGGATGGCCATTCGCCCAGCGCATCGCGCGCCAGCATCACCTGGCCGACGATCTCGCCCGCAGTCAGGTTGCGCACGAGCCGCATGGTGCCCGTGTGGCAGAACCGGCAGTTGAGCGTGCAGCCAACCTGCGCGGAGACACAGAGCGTTCCCCGATCCGCCTCGGGGATGAAGACCATCTCATAGTCCTCGCTGCCCGAGCGGAGCAGCCACTTGCGGGTGCCGTCGGAGGAGACCTGCGCCTCGACCACCTCTGGCCGGCCCACGACAAAATGTTCCTCGAGGCCACGGCGCAGATCCTTGCCGAGGTCGGTCATCGCCGCGAAGTCGGTTGCGCCGCGGTTGTAGATCCAGCTCCAGAGCTGGCGTGCGCGCATCCGCGCCTGCCTGTGCTCGGCCAGCCCGGCCCCGACCAACGCCTCGCCGATTCCGCTGCGGGAAAGACCGAGGAGATCCTGCCGCATATCGCCCGCAAGGACCGGCTGGCGGGGGACAGGCACTGGCTCCACATGGCCGGGAATGGGCATGAGCGGCGTTGTCATCAGCGGCAGATAGGGCCTGATGGGCTGCGCGTCACCCCGGGGCCTGAAAGGGGCGCCGCGCATAGCCCTCAGGCCGCGTGGGGTCCAGCGGCGCCTCCGCCGATGTGGATTGCCAGCTCGTTGCCACCCTCAAGCCGGAATATCGTCCCTTGTGGAGCGTCTGGGGCGATTCTGACCCCCTCATAGGAACGACCGCCTGCCAGCAGGCCGCGGAGCACCCGCGCGGTCATGCCGTGGCTGATCACGAGTGCCGGCGTCGACCCGGCCTCGAGCAGCCACGCGGACAGCCGGGCGGCAATCTCGGAATAATGTTCGCCGCCGGGAATCGGCATCCGGAACAGGCGATGCTCCGAATCGATGATGTCGCCCTCGCTGGCGATGATCTCGGCATAGTCCCGCCCGACCCAGCGCCCGACCTCGATCTCGCGCAGGCGGGCGTCGGTGCGGACTGCGAAATAGTCGATGCCCAGATGCTCGGCGACAATCGCAGCGGTCTGGCGGGCCCGCCCTGCCGGCGAGGTCCAGAAGGTCGGCAGCGCCTCGCCGGTCGTCTGGAAATGCGCGGCCAGCGCTGCCCCCATCGCCTCGGCCTGGGCGATTCCGGCACGGGTGAGGGGCGTGTGCGCATCATTGCCCTGCATCCGCCGTGCGCGGTTGAACACTGTCTCTGCATGCCGCGCCAGATAGAGTGGCGAGGGGTGGCAATCGGGCATGGCCTTGGGCAAAGACCGGGGATAGGGGAGCGTCAAGCTACAAGTTTCCGAAACCAGTTCCGGTTTTCATGTCGGGGTGAGCTGAATGGCCAACAAGATTTTTGCCGGCGCGGCGGAGGCGCTCGACGGGCTGCTGTTCGACGGCATGACGATCGTTTCCGGCGGCTTCGGCCTCTGTGGCATCCCGGAGAACTGCATCGCAGCCATCCGCGATTCGGGGGTGCGGAACCTCACCATTGTTTCCAACAATGCCGGGGTTGACGGCTTCGGCCTCGGCCTTCTTCTGGAAACCCGGCAGGTCGCCAAGATGATTTCCTCCTATGTCGGCGAGAACAAGGAGTTCGAGCGCCAGTATCTCGCGGGCGAGCTTGAGCTCGAGTTCTGCCCGCAAGGGACGCTGGCAGAGCGCATGCGGGCCGGCGGTGCCGGAATCCCGGGCTTCTACACAAGGACGGGCGTCGGCACGGTTGTGGCAGACGGCAAGGAGCACAAGGCATTCGACGGGGAAACCTATATCCTCGAGCGCGGGATCGTTGCCGACCTTGCAATCGTGAAGGCGTGGAAGGCAGACCCGTTCGGCAACCTCGTCTATCGAAAGACGGCGCGAAACTTCAATCCTATGGCTGCAACGGCGGGCAAGGTGACAGTGGCGGAGGTGGAGGAGATCGTGGCGCCGGGAGCGCTTGACCCGGACTGCATCCACACGCCCTCGGTGTTCGTGAAACGCCTGTTCAGAGGCACGTTCGAAAAGCGAATCGAACAGCGCACAGTCAGGAAACGCGCGGAACTGCCCGCCTGATGCGCAGCCTTCCCGCGATCGCCTTGCTGCTGCTCTGCGGCTGTGCGACCGCACCGGCAGTTGCGCCCGCACCCGCTGCGCTCCCCGCATCCGCGCTCGTGCAACCACTTGCCTGGACCTACGGGAGCGCCGAGGCAGCAATGCAGGCCCGGCAGAGCTTTGCCGCGCTGCTGGCACATGTCGAAACCCTGCGGCCTTCGCCGGGCATGGCCAGCGCCATTGCCGAGCGGCTGGAGGATGGCCGGGCGGTGATGCGCCGCTGTACCGCGGAGACCGCCCGCCGGCCGGCTGTGGTATTCGATGTCGACGAGACGCTGGTGTGGAACATCGGCCACCAGCAGTGGCAGGCGCGCACGGGCCGCGACTTCGACCCCGCGATCTGGGCGCAGTGGGAGCGCGCGGGCGGGCCAGGGCTGGTGGCCGTTCCGGGCGCTGTGGAAACGGTGCGGGCGCTGAGGGCGCTTGGCATCACCCCCATCTTCATCACCAACCGCGCAGCTGCCCATGCCGCCGAGACGGCGCGGGATCTGGACCGGCTCGGCCTTGGGCCGGCACTGCATCGGGAAACCCTGTTTCTCGACGGCGACGCCGAGGGCGGCAGCCGGAAGCACCACCGCCGCGAAGTGGTGGCGGCGCGCTTCTGCGTGCTGGCGCAGGCCGGCGACCAGATGGGCGACTTCGCCGATGCCATCGACTTCGATGCCAGCGGCAATCGCCGGCCAGCCGCGCACAGGGTTCGGGTTGCCGGCGAAACGTTCGGCGCCTTGTGGAACCGCGGCTGGTTTCTGATCCCGAACCCCATGTATGGCCGCTGGAACCAGCCGCCGCTCACCCTGGACGAAGTGGTGCCCGCCGACTGGCGCTGGGCACCCGAGGAGATGCCCCATGCCATGGACCCGTGACGAGATGGCCGCGCGCGCCGCGAAGGAACTGAAGGACGGATTTTATGTGAACCTCGGCATCGGCATGCCCACGCTCGTCGCCAACCACGCCGGCGAGCTCGACATCACGCTCCAGTCCGAAAACGGGATGCTGGGCATGGGGCCCTTTCCGTTCGAGGGCGAGGAGGATCCGGATCTCATCAACGCCGGCAAGCAGACGGTGACCGAGCTGCGCCGCACCAGCTATTTCTCGAGCGCCGACAGTTTCGGGATGATCCGCGGCGGCCACATGGACCTTTCGGTGCTTGGCGCCATGGAAGTGGCCGAGAATGGCGACCTCGCCAACTGGATGGTGCCGGGCAAGATGGTGAAGGGCATGGGCGGCGCCATGGACCTGGTTGCCGGAACGCCGCGGATCGTGGTGATGATGGAGCATGTGGACAAG